>CAZMNQ010000005.1:0-21621 GCA_964567695.1 uncultured Bdellovibrionales bacterium | reverse complement strand
CGAGGAAGAAGTTGTTTGTGAGGAGGGTGACATTGATTGTAAAGAAGAGTCTGGGGAGGTGTCAAGTGAGGAATAATTAATCAATGAAACAGAAGTGGAAGTGAACCAGAAAGAACAAGCTGGCGGATAAACAGCCAATGCTTTATAAAATTTTGAATTTTAAAATCAGGCCCAGAGAAATTTTTCCTGGAATCGGATGATTTAGTCTGTTCAAAAATATAAGAGTGTGTTAAAATGTTTATATGTTCTTTACAACACTCGATCGGCAGATCGGGAAAGGAGGCGAAATCTTTATCAGAGGCATGTCCGTTTATCGGGCAAAACATTCATCCATTAGGAGGGAGTAAAAAATGCAGAAGCTAAAAAGAAGCAAAAGTAAATTATTCGCGGCGCTATCGACTTTAATCGTGATAGCAGCAGTTTTTTTGCTTGTAGGTTGTGGCAGCGACAATAATACGCCGCAAACTCAGGTGCCCACGCAATCGCTAGACGGTCTTCCGCCTGATCCGGGGGAAGCCGGCAAAGCAACGGTTGCTGGCATTGATTCCGATGGTGACGGAGTGCGGGATGATATCCAGCGCTATATTGCGATGACGCATCCTGATTCAGAGAAAAAAAGAGCGGCACTCACGCAGGATGTGAAAGTTTTGCAACAGTCTTTGCTCGACGCGGACAACAAGGAGTTGTCAATGAAGCATGCAGAAGAGGGGCATAGGTCATCAGCGTGTGCCGAGCATTTGCTTGGTTTAAGAGAATCTATAAAAATTCTTGATGATCTTCGTGCCCAACTTCTCAACACCGACGAGCGCATTAGAGCGTATTTTCGTTATGATAAACAGCTGGGCGATGAGGTGTTTTCGCTGATTCCGAATGAGCTGTCAGCTTGCGATTTCGATCCGGCTGCGCTGGCAAATTGAACTATTTATTTTTCTGACAGGAGGAAGTGTGATGATACAACTGTTTATGGCAGGTTTTTTCCTGCTTCTCTCGATTTTTTGTCAGGCCTTGGTTTCTTTTGGGGCGTCCATTGAAACATTTTGTGGAAACGGAAATACTACAACTACCGTAGTGGTGTTCGGGAATGGCATCATGAATAACGAGCGTGATGCGAACAATTCTCTCAAAGTTCTTCGTGATGGATTACGAGCATCTCTCTCATCGGAAGATTTTTCCAAACTCGAATTCAAGGTTGCCTATAACCGGTCATACGGCTTTATGGGTGACCTGTATGAATCCTTGCGACAAAGGAGAGCTTCTGATAATTTTTCGGTGTCCTTTTGGCGGTGGATCGGAAATCTTGAAGCCGTGCCGGAGGATGTGCGGCAATTCATCAATACGGCCGTGGCTGAATTCGATGTCTCGGAGCATTTCGGAACGGAGGACATCGCCAACCACCTCGCTTTTTATCGGACAAGCATCGCTGAAGGGAAAAAGGTGCTCCTGGTTTCCCATTCGCAGGGGAACTTATTTGCCAATGCGGCATACCAAGTCCTCTATGAGGATACTAATCATCTTGCGACCAGAAGTTTTGGCATCGTGGCGGTGGCCACCCCGGCCAGTTTCGTGGCTGGAGGTGGCTCCTATGTCACGCTTTCCGAAGATGTGGTGATTACGGCTATCGCGGCGACTTCTGTTGCCGCCGGAACTGTTCCTCCACTTGCTCCCAATGTCACAAATGTAGGCGATGGAACCGACAACGAAGATTGGAAAGGTCACAGTTTCGGTGATGCCTATATGATTTTCGGAAGCAGGAGCGAGAGTATTATCTTGAGCGATATATTTTCGGTGATAGCATCTCTCGAGAGTCCCAACCAGATCGCTCAAGAAGGCATCATAACCTTGACGCTCAGCTGGGGGCAGAACCCCGATGTTGATCTTCATGTGTTGGAACCGTTAGGAATCCATATCTATTATTCGAGTCCGCAAGGCCAGTTTGGTTATCTGGATGTTGATGACACCGACGGCTGGGGTCCGGAGCACTACTATGTGTCTTGCGAAGATCTGACAGAAGGAACATTTCGAGTGGGAGTCAATTATTTCCAGGGGAATTTCCCAGAACAGGCTCTCGTCCAAATCAAGGCCGGAAGTTCTATTCGAAGTTTTTCAATTGATCTTCCTCAGGCATATGGATATGCGGGGGATGAGAATCCTACCGCTCTGGTGGACATAGTCGTGTCTGGTGATGTTGCCAACGGATTCAGCTTTGATATCCAGGAGCTCTGATCGTGACAATTTCATTGAACCTGAGCCTTTTATTGTGAGGTTTTAGGCTTGTAGCAACCAGTGTCAACCCAAGCCCTTTGCGGGAACATCCGCAAAGGGCTTGCTTTTTTCTTGCTCAAAATTCAATTTAGGGGCATAATATGGATAGGAATAGTGTAATTAATATCTGACAAATAGTAGAAATTTGTGCAAACCGGTATTCTAAACTATAAGTAATCCATACTTGATGAAAATAGTGTCGGTTAGCACTTGACAAAATTATATAAAAAATGTAAGCTGGATGTATATGATATATAAGCGAAAAATTCTGCCTAAAATAGAAAAATATATAAAGTCCAAAGAGATTCTTGTCTTGACTGGAATGAGACGGGTGGGCAAAACCACGCTGTACAGGACTATTTTTGATAGCATTAAATCTAAAAACAAAGTTTTTTTAGATGTGGAAAACCCCATAACCCAAAAAATTTTTGAAGAAGATGATTACGATAATATTATTGTTAATCTGCGAGACTTAGGCATTGATGTGAAAAAGAAATCCTATATTTTTTTGGATGAAATTCAAGCGATGCCTGAAATTGTAAGGGCAATAAAATATCTATATGATCATTATGATATAAAGTTTTTTGTTACCGGTTCAAGCAGTTTTTATTTGAAAAATATTTTTCCTGAAAGCTTGGCTGGCAGGAAATATGTTTTTGAAATGTTCCCATTGGATTTTGAAGAATTTCTGATGTTTAAAAATATATCGAAAAAGTTTTATGCATCTTTTGCGCAAAAAGATAAAAACAAAAATGCAATTTTTTATGAAAAAAACAAGAAGCTATATGAGGAATATATGCGGTATGGAGGTTTTCCTGGAGTGGTTTTGGCAGGAACTGCCGAAGAAAAAAAAATGAAACTAAACGACATTTTTAAATCTTATTTTGAAAAAGATGTTAAAAACCTTGCTGATTTTCGTGAAATTAAAGCATTGCGCGATTTGATTTTGCTCCTAATGCAACGGGTTGGTTCAAAGCTTGAAATAACCAAATTGTCTTCAGAAATCGGAGTATCTCGCGAAACAATCTATTCTTTCCTTTCTTTCTTGGAGGGAACATATTTTGTCCATTTCATAGAACCGTTTTCCAGAAATGTTGATCGAGAAATAAGTGGAGGCAAGAAGGTGTATCTCTGTGATAATGGCATTTTGAATAATTTTGCCAAAGTTTCCGAAGGATCATTATTTGAAAATTCCACATTTCTTGATTTGAAAAAATATGGGAAAATTAACTATTACCAAAAAAGAATCGGCGGAGAAGTAGATTTTGTAATTAATAAAAAAATAGCGATAGAAATAAAAACCAAGGGGGATGATTCTGACTTGAAAAAGCTGGAGAAAATCTCTAAATCTCTGAAAATAAAACAGTATTATTTGGTAACCAGGGAATTTAATAAAAAGAATAAATTTGTTCCTGCCCTAGAGGTTTAACTGTAGCGTATGAATGAATAAAATGAACAAAGAATTAATAAATTTTATATTAAAAGCTAAAAAATCTACTTATGCTAATGCTGAAGATGATAGCAAAAAGATTTTAAGCGATGGAAGCAAAGAATTTACCTATGCTGACGGTAGTTATTCCTATCGCGATCGCTATTTTGGATCTGATCCTTTCACTGGGCAAGAGGTTGTTTTCTTTAATAATAAAGCTGTTTGGATTATGAATTATCATGGTTATATTCTGGATAAAACAGTCAGCGAAAGCATTGTGTATAACTTCTTGAAGCGAGCGTTAATGAAAGTGTCTGAGTCTGCGCCATTCCGTGGGCCAGCAAAATTTATCGATGGTGATTATCAATATGCATCCGAATTTATGGGAAATCCGACTTCTTTTTCAGGCATCGAAACTATTTATTTTAAAAATAAAAAAATATATGAACTCTACTTTCATGGAGGAGTGATTGCATGATTAATAATACGAAAAACTAAGTTTTGTGAAAAAAGCATAAAATTAAAAATTCTGAAATATCGGCCCTGAGGCCGGTTTTTTTGTATATATTTTTGAGACATGGTATAGTGATTTTGCGGATAGTATTAATGACTGCATAATTAATTCAGTATCAATATAATGAAATCACAGGTATATAATCAAGCTAAATATTACGAGATCGCTTTTAGCTTTGTTGATCCAAAAAAACAAGCTGATTTGTTCGAAAAATTTATTAAGAAATATAGTAAAATAGATGTGAAATCAGTTTTAGATTTGGCTTGTGGAACTGCCTTGCAACTTAGAGAAATGGCTAGAAGGGGATATCAAGCAATTGGACTCGATTATAGCTTGAAGATGCTTGATTATCTAGAGGGTGAGTCAAAAAAAGAAGGATTGAAAGTGGAAACAATAAAAGATGATAATCGTTTGTGATAAAATGAGGGAGGCCGCAGTGGGGACTTTTTTTGAAGGAACAATTAAGTTGACGGATGCCCATGCGTTTCCTGATATTGTGGCAAATGGATATTTTGGGGTTGAAGTTAAGATGACGACAGGCAATCACTGGATTTCAACTGGAAATAGCGTTCTTGAATCACTCAGAATCGAAGATGTCGAGAGGATTTATATAATGTTTGGAAAATTTGGTGGTACTTTAGATATTCGATATCGTCTTTATCAGGAATGCTTGCCCGAGGTGAGCGTTACTCACTCTCCGCGTTATAGAATAAATATGGAATTGCCGATTGGCAAATCTATTTTTGATAAAATTGGAATTGATTATGACACTTTAAGGAAAAATGATAATACAATACAGAAAATTAAAGAATATTACAGGGCATTATTGAAAGAAGGGGAGGAATTATGGTGGATTGATCAGGAAAGTGATGATAAGTCAGTTAGTCCAATTATTCGTCCATTCAGAAGATTGGCCAAGGAGGAGAAAGATAATTTTGTAATTGAGGCAATGATATTATTTCCTGAAATATTTGGAAAAAAGAACACAAAATTTGAGCGTGCGGCCGCCTATCTTATAGCCGAGCATAACGCAGTATCTTCCAATATTCGTGATTGCTTTTCATCAGGGGGAAAGGTTGAAATGGAAATAAATGGAAAGAAAGTTTTGCTTCCGCAAATATGTGCTCGTCTTTTCGCTCAGGCGAAAGAAATTAAAATTAAAATCAATCAGCTTGATAATAAAATTCTGAGTTATTATTGGCGCACTGATAAGATTGGAGAAGATCGACTTAGTCAATGGAAAAATTTTCTAGATAAAAATTTTATTCTAGTTAATTCTGATATTTTGGCCTCTGATATTTTTGATTACGCGCTTTATGAGGAAAACAAGGAACTATCTTAATAGAAATTTTAATAAAGAAAGAACTGAAGATCCTCTTTCAATTGATAAGCGGTCAATTTTGATGTCTAAGATTCGTTCACGAGATACGAAATTTGAAAAAGAATTTATTGAGACCTTAAGGAAGAAGACACGCAAAAAATTTCAATTAAGTCTGGTTTTACTAAGAGGAAAACCAGATATCGTTTTTTTGAAAGATAAAATGTGTGTTTTTCTTGATAGCGATTTTTGGCATGGTTGGCGATATCCGCGTTGGAAGCATTTATTAAAAGATGATTTTTGGAGAGAAAAAATAGAGAAAAACAGAAAGAGGGATGTATTAACGACGCAGTATTTAAAAAGAAAGGATTGGAAAGTTTTGCGGATATGGGAGCATGAAATTAAAAAAGACCCTGAAAAATCAGTAGATAAAATAATAAAATTTTTAAAATAAATTTTCTATCATCTATGCGACACGCTGTTACTGAGGTTGGTGAGCGACAGAGTTAAATTTGATATTTTATCTCCAAATTTTTAACTCTTCAAAAAAATCAATCCGCATTTTAATACATACTAAAGTACTTACTTTGGCATATGCTTCAGCAATAAACCAATCTTTTAATATATTTCAACCTTGGCTTCTGGTACAATATTTTTTAGATTGTTTTCCAGCGTGTCGGAGTGGGCGATGCAGTAGGCGGTTTCGAGGCGGGAGTTGTTGATGGAGAGGAAGACTTTGATGGCGCCGGCTTCACAGCGGTCGAAGTATTGGGAAAGTTTTTTAAGGATATCTTGCGAAGTAGAACTAGGTAGAGTGATTATCATTTTTGAATAATCATTCTTTTTTTCGGCCAGTTTTTCATTATGTTGGCGCGTGGCCAAGACACGGCTGAATTTTTCCACTTCGGCTTGGTTGATGACAGTGACGGTGTCACAGAGAATTTTGAAGTTGCCGTCTTTGTCGGAGATTTTTCCACTAACGAGCACGACCTTGTCTTCTTCCCAAATGGCGTCAGTGGCATCGAGCACTTTGGGGAAAACTAAAATTTCCATCGCAGCGTCAGTGTCTTCGATGGTCACAAAGAGCATGGTTTTTTGCGTTTTTAAATAAATTTTGTGAATTTTGCTCAGGACGCCGCCGACATTGATGTTTTGTCCGACATGGGAAGAGCTGATATCTTTAATCGGTATGCCCATCTGATTAAAATAGTCCTTGTATTCGCGGGCGGGATGATCGCTGATGTAGAGTCCCATGAGCTCTTTCTCCCAGCTCAAGCGTTGTTTTTTGGTGGCCGGTTCGCATTCCAACATCGTAATTTCCGGTAAGGCGATTTCTGAAGCGCCGAAAAGACTGCCTTGTTGCGAGTTTTGATTTTTCTGAAAAGTTTTAGAATGGGAAATAATATTTTCAATGGAAGCGACGATTTGATTTCGCTCACCCAATCCTTCCAGCGCGCCAACTTTTGCCAAAGCTTCAATGGATTTTTTATTTAAATCTTTGTTTTGCACTCTTTCCACAAAATTAGTCAAGCTTTTGAATTTGCCATTCTTTTTTCTTTCTTCTACGATTTCATGCGCAATATTGTGACCGACATTTTTGATGGCATTGAGTCCAAATCTAATCCTGGATTTCTTGGTTTCTGGATCAACGATAACGGCAAATTCTTCAAAACTTTCGTTGATGTGTGGCGCCATAACTTCAATGCCCATATCGCGGCATTCGGATACTTCAATGGCTACCCGGTCAATTTTATCTTGGTCAGAGGTAAGAAGAGCGGCCATGAAGGGTGCTGGGAAATGGGCTTTCAAATAGGCGGTTTGATAGCCGATGAGGCCATAGCAGGCGGCGTGGCTGCGGTTGAAGCCATATCCGGCAAAGGGTTCGATATATTCAAAAACTTTTTCACCAATTTTTCGATCCACGCCCTGAGTGACACAACCCTCAATGAATTTTATTTTTTGTTCTTGGATCAACGCAAAAATTTTCTTGCCCATAGCTTTACGCAAAACATCGGCTTCACCCATGGAAAATCCAGCCAGGTTGCGGGCGATTTGCATAACCTGTTCTTGATAGACGGCCACTCCATAGGTTTTGTTGAGAATCGGTTCCAAATTAGGATGCAGATATGACATCTTTTTTAGGCCGTGTTTTCGGGCAATGAAATCGGGAATCCAGTCCATTGGTCCTGGTCGATAGAGTGCCACCATCGCGATGATATCTTCCAGCTTGGTGGGTTTTAAAAGTTTCAAATATCTTTTCATACCGGAACTTTCCAATTGGAAGACGCCGGTAGTTTCCGCTCGTTGCAAAAGTTCGAAAGCCTTGGCATCATCTAGTGGAATTGTGTCAATATTAACTTCAAGACCTTCTAATTTTTTGACAATGCGCAAAGTGTTTTGAATGATGGTGAGATTTTTTAGTCCCAAGAAGTCCATTTTGAGCAATCCGATTTTTTCTACAAAACTGGATTTAGTGGAAGATGAATATTGGGTTACGGTTCCGCCATTCTCACCGCCCTTGATGATGTTTTGCAAAGGTGTGTATTCAGTGACAGGCTCCTTTGTAATCACCACCCCGCAAGCATGCATCGAAGCATGGCGAATCACGCCTTCCAAGCGTTTGGCGCTGTCGATTAATTTTTTCGCGCTGGGATCTATGCCGTAGAAATCCTTAAATTCTTTGGATTCTTCCAGAGCTTCTTCGATGGTGGAAAATTGCGGAATGAGTTTGGCAGCTTTGTCGCAAAAATCATAGGGGATGCCTAGTGCACGGCCGGCATCGCGCACTGCGGCGCGAGCCGCCATCGTTCCAAAGGTGATGATTTGCGCTACATGGTCATTGCCATATTTTCTTCGTACATATTGCAAAACATCATCACGACGGTCATCGGCAAAGTCCATGTCAACATCGGGCATAGAGACTCGCTCGGGATTTAAAAATCTTTCAAAGAGCAAATCATATTTAATTGGATCGATGTTGGTGATGCCGACCAAATAGGAAACGAAGCTGCCGGCGGCGCTGCCACGGCCCGGACCAACGACAATGCCTTTATTTTTCGCCCAATTGACGAAATCTTGTACGATTAAAAAGTAGGAGGCGTAGCCGGTTTTTTCAATAACCCCCATTTCATAATCCATTCTTTCGCGATGTTCTTTGGTAATATCCAGACCAAATCTTTTCACGAGTCCGTCTTCGCACAATTTTTCCAGATAGGTTTGCGCGGTGAATCCGACGGGAAAGTCAAAATGCGGGAGTTGGGTTTCGCCAAGCTTGATTTCCAAATTGCATTTGTCTACTATTTCTTGGGTGTTGGCGATCGCTTCGGGAATATACGCAAAATGCTCAGCCATTTCTTCCGGACTTTTCAAATACAATTCAAAATCCATCAAGTTCATGCGATCTTTTTCATCGACCTTGCGGTTAGTTTGGATGCAAAGCAAAATATCCTGGATTTCGGCATCTTCTTTTTTGATATAGTGGATGTCATTGGTAGCCACGAGCTTGATGCCGAGCTTTTTCCCCAACGCAATGAGTCCCTGGTTGGCCACTTCTTGATTGGCATATTTAGGGTGATGTTGAATTTCGAAATAGAAATCACCGGCGCCAAAAATATCTTGATATTCTAAAGCTAGCTCTTCTGCTTTGGCCAAATCGCCCATGATGATGTGGGCGGGCACTTCGCCTTGCGCGCACGCTGACAAGCCAATGAGGCCTTCGGAATATTGGCGCAAAGTTTTCCGATCGATTCTGGGTTTGTAATAAAAACCTTCCAGATGAGCGATGGTGATGAGGCGCATCAAATTTTTGTAGCCCGCTTCGTTTTTAGCCAGCACAATCAGATGAAATCTCTTTTTGTCTTCAGCGGTCGGATTTTTGCTGTGCAAATCATTGGCAGTTATATAAAATTCACAACCGATGATGGGTTTGATGCCGCGTTCTTTGGCTTTGATATAAAATTCAATGGCGCCATACAAAACACCATGATCGGTGATGGCCAGCGAATCCATGCCCAACTCTTTGGCTTGATCAAGAATCTTGTCGACCTTGGCCAAGCCGTCGAGCAAGCTGTAATGAGTGTGGACATGTAAATGCGTAAATTTTGGTGTAATTGTTTCAGACATGATATAATTTTAAATTTTAAGTTTTAAATTTTAAATCAATTTTTAATTTCTAAATTTTAAAAATTTAATCATTTGGATTTCATTTAAAATTTAGAATTTATAATTTAAAATTAAAAAAACCTTAGCTTGAAAAGCAGGGTTTTCCATTAAATAAATATACAATTTTTCTCTTAAATTTAAACATTATTTTATTCTATCTTCATAGCCCGGATTGCTCACTGGGTTTTGCAAGGTAGATTGTTATGTGTCTTTAGTATAGCATACCTGATTAATTTGTGAATATTATTATAACGCTTGACTTTTACATTTAAAAAATGCTAGGATACAGGCAAGTTTTCGTTGTTGTTTGTCAAGTTAATAGCAGTTGCCATCGTGGCATTTCCAGAAAAATATAATTAAGA
The DNA here is from genome assembly GCA_964567695.1 of uncultured Bdellovibrionales bacterium. Classification (GTDB taxonomy): domain Bacteria; phylum Patescibacteriota; class Minisyncoccia; order Moranbacterales; family UBA2206; genus UBA2282. The sequence continues at coordinate 11,575 of CAZMNQ010000005.1, read as the reverse complement.
GGGAGAGGACTTATGTCTCAAAACATAGCAGAGATTTTGAGGGACTGTAAATCGGTGGTTCAGGGTGATCATATTGTCTACAAGCTCGGTACGCATGGTACGGAATATATTGACAAGGAGCAGTTTGCAAAACTCGGAGCCCAAAGATTAGCCGCAGTTTTGCGCCTTTCAGCTGGTTGCGCTATCAAGAATGGACTTGAGGCTGGTGGTAGGGAAATGATTGGTATAATTGGACCGGCCTATGGGGCGATTCCATATGCGCTGACAGTTGCAGAATCTCTTGAGGGTCATTTTGGAACACCATTATTCTTTCCAGCAAGAACCGAGTTGGTTATGGATGCGACTGGGAAGAAGATTCATGTCATTCCGGAAAAACTTTTGGCTTTGTATGCCGAAAAAAGATTTATTGGCATAGAGGACATAGTTAATAACGGAACAACTCTCCGCGAGCTCAGGGATCTTTTATTAACAATTGGTTCTGAAATGTTTGCGGCTATCTCAGCCGCTGACCGTGGAGGTCAAACTGCCGAATCTCTCGGCATTAAACAGTATTTTCCCGGACTTCGGATTGATATGGATCAAGTCGATCTGCGGAAAGCTGTGTGTCCACAGTGTGTGATGGGCGTTCCGATTAATACCGTTTTAGGCAAGGGTGCGCGCTGGGTTAAAATGTTTGGTCAGCCACCCTATCCGCCAGGAATGGATTTTGCTGCTTTCTGGTCGGAATAAATTCATCATGAAATATGAAAGTCGCCATTGTGGCAAAACAATTACTAAAATTTCACTGAAAAGGAGATTATATCATGCATAAGTTTATATTGCCAGACGACAATAATTTCGTCCAATTGGCAAAGGTTCAGAGGGCCAGCAAAACATTATATTGTGCCGGGCTTGATCCCCATTCGTTTGGTAGTTTTTCAAAAAATGTTGAAATCTACAAGTTTGATAACGGTTGCGCAGAATCATATTCTTTTTACGAGAAGGCGGCGGACCTGGCTGGCGTCAGAAAAGGCCAGGTGCACCATTTTGCCGGCATGCTGTCGGCTGTTGAAATGTATCAATTCAACATAGTGGACATCCTCGTCAAGAAATGCAACGTGCGGGTCTTCAAACCGCAGTATAGTTTCTATGAGCAATTCGGCCCTGTTGGCAGTCTGATGTTACAGAGAATTAGGAACTACATCAGGAAACTGGAAGAAGAGCTCAATATCAGGCTCATATGTATTTTGGATTGTAAGCGTGGCGATATCGCTACGACGCAGTCCGGATATTTCACGGGTCTTATGGGCAACATGTCCGCCTGGGGCGTTAATTATACTCCTTACGACTTTGACATCATCAATGTCACACCTTGGATGGGTGGGGATGTTATGGTGCTTGGCGAAAAGGATAATCCGGGTACCGGACTTGAGCTGATGAGACAGGGAAAGGGTATTATTGGGGTCAACAAGACTTCCAACCCGTCCGGTCCTGATTATCAAGAGCTTTTGGTTCCAAGCAGGAACCTGACTGTCCAAATGTCTCATGTGCAAGACTCAGCCGTTTGGAGTCGCGAGTTTAACCTGGAAACAGATGGCCTTTCAATCATTGGCCTGGTGGTTGGATCCACGCATCCTTGCGATGGCAGTATCAGGCGGATGTTTCCTTCAACAACATTACTTGTACCTGGTTTCGGGGCGCAAGGCGGGAAGTTCAATCGGATAATGCTCGAACTTATCCGTGAAGGAAAGTGGAATGGCCAAGGCGCTATTTTTTCGTCTTCTCGCGGAACGCTCTATCCATTCTTGGAAAAACTTGGCGGCAGCGGAAAAAGGAAAAATCTCGAGGATGACCTTATCAAGGCCATTTCAATTTTCCGCAAGCAAGAGGAAGAAGCCTATAATGCGGCAGATGTGGTGGATGCGGGCATAATATATCCCTTCCATGAAACACTGATGGCTGCATAGAGCTTTTTATAACACAAACAATTAACCAGTCGCAAACAGGAGGTATGCGACTGGGTTTTTTATTTCCCAAAAAACTAAAAATCAGAGTATAATTTAGGTATGGTAAAAATAAATTCAACATTTGATTTAGAAAAACAACTTCTGGCTGAGGGCTATGCTTTTGTTATTGGTACTGATGAGGCGGGAAGAGGACCGTTGGCCGGACCAGTGATTGCCTGCGCAGCTATTGTCCGGAATGACAAATTTCAAATTTCATCCGCTGCGGCGGACAAATCAAATTCCAATGACCAAACCTGCCTGCCGGTAGGCAAGGTTTCAAATGACAAAACTTGGGATTTGGTGCGGGACTCTAAGATGTTAAGTGCAAAGCAAAGAGAAAAAGTGTTTGATTTTATTTTAGAAAATTTTTATGTTGGTATTGGTATTTGTGATCATAAAACGATTGACGAGATAAATATTTTAGAAGCGAGCTTTCTGGCGATGAAAAAAGCGGTGACGGATTTGAAAACAAAATTTCGTCACGAATTGCCAAACTTTGATAATAATATAATTCTGGTGGACGGTAATAAAAAAATTCCTAATTTGTCGCTCTATCAAAAAGCGGTGATTGGTGGTGATCGCATTGTAAAATCAATTTCAGCGGCTTCGATAATCGCTAAAGTTACGCGAGATCGAATGATGCTGGAAATGCATGAAAAGTATCCGCAATATGGCTTTGATAAGCACAAGGGCTATGGCACCAAAATGCACATGGAAGCTTTGCAGCAATTTGGTCCCTGTGAAATTCACCGCCAAACTTTCGAGCCGATGCCCAGTCTTGCTAAAAAACATAAAAGATGATAATGTAGTTAATAGTAATAAAACTTAATCAGAATATAATTGTAAATTTATGTCAACACAAAAACAGAGACACACTAAAGGCCGCAGAGACCGAGCCAGAGCGGAGCTGAAACTTTCACCGAAAAATCTGGTGAAGTGCGCTAAATGCGGAGCGCAAATCAAACCGCACATCGTTTGTCCGAAATGCGGATTCTACAAAGGTAAAGAAGTTGTGGACACCATGAAAAAGGTTACTAAAAAAGCAGCAAAAAAGTAATTAATTTACAATTTTCAATTTACAATTTTCATTGAATTTTCAATTACTAAATTTTAAAAAGTTTGATAATTGATCATTGAAAAATTATTGTGAATTGATTATTGGTTATTGAAAATTATGGCGAATCGCCATTTGGCTCGTTCAATTGCAATGCAGTCTCTCTATGAGTGGGATTTCAAGGGTAAGAAGGATGAAAACTTAGACGAGATTGTTAAAAAAAATATTGAAGAATTTGCTCCCGGGCTTGAGGATGATTTTTTCGTATATCATTTAGCAAAACAAACGCTGGCCAATCGCGACAAGATCGATCCTTTGATTGAAAAGTGTGCGCCGGAATGGCCCTTGGAACAGGTGACAGTGGTTGATCGAAACATATTGCGCTTGGGAATCTATGAACTTATTTTTGGCAACTATGAAGATGTGCCGCCCAAGGTGGCGATTAATGAAGCGATTGAACTAGCTAAGTCTTTTGGTGGCGAATCATCCGGCCGATTTGTGAATGGCGTGCTGGGCACAATCTATCGGGAATTGGGAGAGCCGATGAAGAATGATGAATCCAAGAAAGATAAAAAGTCAGATGAGAATGGTAAAAAGATAGAAGAGGTAGTGAGTGAGGCTGTATAATTATTTTTTTAAAATTCTAAATCCTAAATCCTAAATCCTAAATAAATCCAAAATCCAAATTTTCAAATGTTTAAATATTTGAATTTTGGGAATTGAAATTTATTTAGAATTTAGTGCTTTGAGTTTAGAATTTCCAATTTTGTGGTTGAAAAACTAGCGGAAAAAATCGGAGTAAAATTTAATAATCTGGATCTTTTGCAACAGGCGATGACTCATCGTTCGTATTTGAATGAGCACAAGGATTATAAACTAAAGCATAATGAGCGGTTGGAATTTTTGGGCGACGCTGTTTTGGAATTGGTTATCACGGAATTTTTGTATAATAACTATCCCAATCCGGAAGGTGATTTGACGAATTGGCGTGCATCTCTCGTAAATGGTGAAATGCTAGCCAAGATTTCAAGCAAGATCGGGGCGGAAGAATTTTTGATGATGAGCCGCGGAGAATCCAAAGACACCGGCAAGGCGCGGCAATATCTGCTGGCCAATGCTTTTGAGGCAATTATCGGTGCCATTTATTTAGATCAGAAAGAGGTTGGTTATAATGCGGCCAAAGAATTTATATTGAAAAATGTCGTGGTTGAATTGCCGGCAATTATTGAAAATAAGTCCTATATGGATCCCAAGAGCCGTTTTCAAGAAGAGGCGCAAGAAAGAGTTAGTGTCACACCGTCATATAAAGTCATGCAGGAAAGCGGACCGGATCACGCTAGAGAATTTGTAGTGGGTGTTTATTTGGGAGAAGAATTGGTAGCTGAAGGCAAGGGTCTGTCAAAACAGGAGGCGCAAAGAAATGCGGCCGCAGCAGGACTGCTGACCAAAGGCTGGTAGGAAAGATTTGAATTGAAATTTAAAAATACGGCGCAATTCGCATCGTATTTTTGTTTTGTAAAAAAGTCATTTTTATGTTAAATTAAAAGCAGTGCAAAACATGCATAATAAAATTTAAAATAAAAAAATATGACGCAATATAATTCCAATTCGCTGAATAGTTTTGTGGATGATTTGATTAAAAATAAAAATTTAGGCGAGCTGGATTTTGAAGTCGTGCAACAGATTAAAGCTGATTTGCTGGATCGGATTGAGGACAGAATCAATGCCACTATTTTGGCCAATATGCCACCGGAAAAATTAGAATACTTTGAAAAATTGCTGGATCAGTCCACGGCCGAAGAAATTCAAGCTTTTTGCCAGAGAAATATTATGGATTTGGATCAGATTTTGGCGAAAGAGTTGGTTGCTTTTCGAGAAACATATTTAAATTCTTAATTGCGGATAAATGGAAAATTTTAGTCCGGCAGCGAAGCAGGAAAAAAAGAAAATTGTTATTGTAGATACCTCGGAAGGTATGGAGAATGAAGTTCGGGATGTCGCTGATGCTAATTTAACTGCATTCAAAAGTGAGCTTAGAGGCCCCAGGGGCTTTTTGAAAAAAATTTGGAACTATGGTCTGGCCGAAGAATATTATCGGCAAAAAGAAATTGCCAAAGTCAGAAAAAAAGTTTTGAAAAGTGACAATATTTATGCTGGTGAAGATGATGACCGGTTTGCGCATGTCCAAACAATGGGTGCGATTGTAGAGAGTTTTTCCGCTGAATACGAAGAATTTCTGAACAAAAAAGATACGGGCGCAAAAAAAGAAATGCTGGGTGAAAGTTTGGCGGAAAAAGAAGTTAAGTTGCAAATCAAGGGGCTTATTAAAGATTATGTTGTTGGTACATTGGACGAGGCGAATTTCATGGAAGAAAAAAACCGTATTTTTTCAGCACTTAAAGGTGCCAGAAAAGATGTTGTTGATAAGGGCTCTATGTTTGCGGACAATTTTTTGGAAATTGCTGACAATATCAAAAAATCAGTGGAGCATGGACAGAAAATGGAAGAACTAGATTTAGATTTTGATTTTGTCATTGGCAAAGCCAAGATGGGTGCGCGCACTGAAGCGCAATTTAATAATATTGATCGTTTGACTGAAAAAATTGCATCTTCTAAAATAGGCGGTTTTGTGAATGAAGCTACCATCGCTTCGGCAGTGGCCATTACATATTCTTTGGGGACTTTTGTTTCCAAAAGAATGATGAATAATAAGATATTGGCTTGGGGTTCTTTTGGAGCCACAGCTGGTTTGGCGACTATTTTTTCTGGTATGCGGGAAAGTCGCCGATTGGAAGAAGATAGAAGGCATCATGCGCGAGAAATGGCGAAAGGTAAAAAATTTGATCCCAATAAATCCCCTCGCCGCAAAGAAATGGAAGAATTCCGCCAAGAAACACGCAAAGCCAATGGACTAACTGATTCATTGGAAAGCGGTTTGTATAATTTCAAGGAGGGCAAAAAAGAAACTAAGCAGCTTACCCAAGAAGAATTTAATAAGACCCTGGCTAATTTAGCGGAAATTGAATCGCGGGTAAAAATTTCTGATCAACAGAAAATCGATTTGATCAGTTTTTCTGATAGTAAAAAAGTTGACATAGAAAGATTACGCATGGACATCGCTCGCGCGCAGGCGAAAATAGAATTGCGAAAAATTATTGAAACCAATCCGGAATTTTTAGCTGGCGGAAAAAGTTTTGATGAGCTTTTGCAATCCGTGCAAGAAACTAGAATGAAACAGTTGATTGAAGGCGACGGTGGCATTGAAAAAAAGAATGTGTCATTTAAAAAAATGAAACACAAGAAGGTAGCGAAGTCTATGATTAAAGGTTTGGCAATCGGCTTGACGATTGGTGCGGCCGCACAAGAAATCGGAGCGGTTTTCAAAGGAGATCAAGAAGGATTGATGGATGTCCGATCGGTCTTTGGCGCTAATGGCGCTTCGCCGGCTGAGGCGCAACACTACACTGTCTTGGAATATCTTCGACGCTTGGCAACAAATGATTTTCCCAAAGCTGATGAACTGGGGGCGATGCATGCGCTGGTAGTGGGCGGACATCACATCAGCATGCCGGAAGGCTCCAATCTTATTCCGAATCCGGATGGATCCTTTAGTTTGACACGCGGTTCAGAGACACTTCTGAATCACATCACTTTTGATCCAAACGGCGGTCTTTCTGCGGAATCGAGAAAGCTTCTGGAAAGCCATGGTATTGATGCGGTCAGTGGTGCTATCCCAGGAGGCGCATCGCACGGCCATAATTTGGCAACACAGGGCGTGCATCGTACATTGTGGTATGACAATGACACACCGAAACCGATTTTTGATAAAAATGAGTTGAAACTGCATTGGGGCGGCCATCAAGGCACGGGCGTGGATAGTCACGGCAATTATGTTTTTAATGTTAAGGACATGACGAATGATGGTTCATATCATGATAGAGTTTCTTTGTCAGTCCATGATGCAGCTGCTGGTGGCAAATTGAAAATGCTTTTTTCACTTTCGCAAGCCACGCAAAATCAAGCAGTGGAAGTGCCGATTGATGCTGCGGGCAATGTGTCTATTGATCCGCAAAGTGAATTGGGCAAAATGCTTTTTAAAACTACCAATGGACACGCAGAATTTTTAGGTAAATATGCTGAGGTGGCGGAAGTTGTTGGCAATAAGAATGGTATTGATCAAGTGAGAATTTTGGCGACGCATGTAGGTCATGGCATCGGAGCAGTTGAAGGTACTCCTCCGGTGACAATTTTTGTCGTGCCACCAGGCGAAGTGCCGGACTATATTGTTGACCCGCCACCATTCATTCCGGTTTTCGGCAGAAATCCATTGGAATCAACTGGCAAAGAGGGTGTTGGCGCAACGCCAGTGCGGCCGGAAAATATTTCTTCTGATCCAGGTGAACCCAGCAACGATAGTGAACCAGAAGATGAAACTGAAGCCGAAAAAAATAGATTCGCTGCAGAGGCGGCAGCTGCAGCTGCAGCCATGGGTGCTGCTGCCGGTTATAAAAAAGCAACTGAAAACAGTGCTGCTGCGGATAATGAGACTGAGAAGGAAGCATCACAAGAAAGCCATGAGCTATCTGAAGCTTTGAAAGACATAGGGATAACCGAAGATGAGTTTAAATGGATTTCTACAAATGGTAAGATTGGCAGAATTCAGAGTGCTGAATTTATGGAACTTATAAAAAGAGTATATAAGATTGAAAAACCAGTTGATGAAATTAATTCTGCTGACATAAAAAAGGCCTATCGTAAATTTGCAAAAGATTGGCATTCTGATTTGCCTGATGCGGCTTATTCGGAAAACATTAGGAATAACATATTTAATATCGGGAGCATTTTGCACAGAGAATATAATAAAAGAAAAAGAGACGCTGATTCAGCAGCAGCGCCAAGTTCTTCGATGGGAAATGAAAATAAAAAAGATCAAGATAATTCATCGGCGGCGTCAGGAGCAGCAGCGGAAAAAAATTCTGAAGCGAAAGAAAATCCAATAACTCGGGCGGCGGCTTGGCACACAGTGAATAAACTAGATAAATTTGAATCATTAAATGGTGCGACGCCGGAAGAGAGAGAGGAAAATTTTAAAAGATTAACCAGAGAATTATGGACAGACTTTACGGTACATGGTTTTGCAAGGCTTGATGCGGCAACTGGCAAATGGGAAGTGGAAAAAAGATCTGATTTGGACGGCAACAGCTGTTTGAAACTTATGGAACTAGCGGGCATGCAAGTGGATATGAACAAAGTAAACTTTGTACAGCCAGGCGGAACAGCTGATAGTGGAATTATTATGGATACTTCGGAAAAGCATGGCGTGATTGCTGACAAAGATGGTGAGCGGGTTATTTTTGATCATCATGGCAAAGAATCTGATCGAAGCACTTCGGCGACAAAATTTGTTTATGAAGCCTTGGTTGGTTTGGGACTTTTAGATGAAAAGCAACAGGCTTATTTGGGTAAATATGTTGAGTTTGTAACTAAATATGATAATCTTGATTTTGGATCTGAAGAAAAGGCTGTTTATGCGAATTATCATCAAAATTTGTATGGTCTGTCAGCTAAAATGAAAGTTGAGGATGTCTTGGCGCTTATCACGCAAGACGTTGATCCAAAAGCAAGTCTCCCATTGGGTTATTTAAAAAAGCACACCTATATTAATCCGAGCAACGGAAAAGAACAAACACTAGCTCAATTTTCAAAATTTTTCGGAGGACAAATGAGGTCGGGAGAAAAGGAAATCGCAAAATTGAGAAGTAAGGGTTTTGTTTTGGAAACCGGTGATCAGCGTTTCGGTAAGGTTTTGATTGATATTAAAAAGAGAAATGAGCATGGTGGTTGGTATAACAAAGTAAATGGGGATGGTCCTTCAAGACAATTGGCTGCTTTTGCAAAAGGCTATGGCGCATATGTTGTCTGGTCACCCGATGAAAAGAAATTTTATGTTTACACTAAAAAGGTAATGGATGAAGGTTCTATTCCAGGAGGATTTTCCCAAGGTAAAAATATGCGCAGACATATGTTGATTTCAGGTTCGATGAATACTGAACCAGTGAAACCGGAATTCTTGCAGGAAATTTTAAGTAAGTTGTCCGGCAAGGCCGATTTCAAGATTGAAGGTCGGTTAAAAAAGATAATAGACCTTGATGCCAGAGTCAGCGTGCTGATGGGTCTCTTTGATGACGGCAAATTAACGGAAGCTGATTTGCGAAAAACTGCAGGAGATTTTAAGGTTAGGATTGATAAGGTATGGGCAGAGATGATAGACCAAAGAGATAAATTAGACAAAGAATTCCAAGAAAGAGTGGCAAAGCAACCTGCAGACAAACGAACCCTCGCTGATAGAAATCGCATTGCTATTGACCTTTTAATCCAAGCTCAGAAAAAAACAAGCAGCAAGGCACAGCCGGCTGGATCGCCGTCTCAACAGCCTCCAACGCCGTCTTAGCAACCGCCGGCACCCAAAGAAAAGCAAAAAAATATGGCCGATTCGGTGAAAAAATTATCAGATCAATTTTCAAAGTTGGAGTTGTCGCATGAGTCGATTAAAAAAGAAGCTGCAAAAAATCAGGTGAGTCCAGCGGAATTGGCAGTTCAGTTTATTCAGAGCAATCCTGCATTGCGTTCTCAATATGAAACACAACTGAGATCAATTCCAATTGCCAATCAAAATGAGAAAGAAATTGAAAAATTAGTGATTGTTATTTTAGAAAGTGAAGATAACGCTATTACCGAAAAAATTAAGGAGAAAGATCTAGCTATAATACAAAAGAAATCAGAAATAAGAACCGAATCTAATCAACAGAGAAGACAGACGTTAGAAAAAGAAGTGTTGGAACTTGAGAAAGAAAAGGATGAACTGGGAGACAAGGGTGGCGATATTGCAATGGAACTTATCCCCCTTAAAGCGTTTTAACCCTCTATTATTTTAATAAAATGAGTGAGCAAAACCAGTTTAATAATAATTTACCGCCAAGCATAGAAAAGGCAGGTAGTGAGGTAGGTAAAATTAATCCAGAAAAAAAACTGGTTGTTTTGTTAAAAAACAATAATTTGTCCAGGAGTATGATAGTTGAAGAGGCAGGTAAAATGGGAATGACAATTGCGAATCTAAGTTATAGAATTTTGAATCGGGTTGGTTTAAAAAAAGACTTTTTTTGATCATATCAATCAGTTTAAAAAAAATACTTCGTGGACAGAGTCTGAAAAAGAGGGTGCTATTTTTTCTTTCTTCGAAAAAATCCAACAAAAACCGGAACCGGAAAAAATTGAACAAGAACTGCCAGTGGTTGATGTTCCAATAGCACCAGTGACGCCGCCAGCTTTGCCGGAAGAAGAATTGCAACCTGTTCAAGCGCCAGCAGTTTTGAGTCCGGAACCATCCCCAGTGGCAAAGTCTGTAGAAGCCATACCTGAGCCGGAAAGTGTTGAACTTGAAAAAGAAGAAGCAGAAAAAATAGAAACCATCCCCAAGCCAGAGAAAAAAAATTGGTGGGAAGTAAAACGGGAAACGGAAGTGATGGCGGTGGAGGATTTAGATGGTGATATGCGAAAATTTGAAAAACATGTGGAGGCGCTGGGTGTGGCAGAAAAAGACGCTGGTGGTCAGTGGCGGTGGATTGGAGGAAATAAAAATTGGTTTTTCTAGGGGATATTTTGGGTGATCGAGGCATGGATGGCATGGAAATAATTTCTATTATTGGAGATCTTGCTAAGCAGGCAGAAACAAAAGATGGCCAAGTCGATTTTCTTTGCGGAAATCACGATGCGGAATTTATTTATTTTCTTTGTGATGCCTTGAATGATGACTATGTAGGAAGAGCCGCAGATTTATTTACTAGTCAACATAGTGGCATTTGGGAATTGACACAGTTTGATCCAGATCCAAATTCAGAATTAATACAGATTGATCCATCATCGGATGAATTTAAGGAGAATGAAAAAGAATTGTGGTCGAAATTGTACAAAAAAATTCCTGAAATTCTGATTAATATGAGAAATATTCCGGAAGGAAGAATGTTTTTAGAAAAAATTTGCCAAACTAAGGTGGCGATTGTTCATGATGATACTTTATTTTGTCACACAGATCCAACAACAAGAATGATTACCGATCTTGCAAGTGGCGGAAATATTATTCAGCGAGTTTCGGAGATCAACAAGGTTTTTCAGGAAAATCTGCGAGGGATATTGTTTCATGACAAAAAACCAAGCAGTGATTTTGGTGAATTGAGAGAGATATATTTAAATACAGGTAACAGAAAATATTTTGTGGAACAGGAGTCTTTTGGAGATCTTGTTGAAAATCTATTGGCAAAATTAGCGGAGTATTTATATAAAAATAAAAAGATAAAATTTATTTCAGACAAAGAGAAATATTTTGATGAAAATGGATTTGGAGGACGTGAATGGTATGATTGGAGGCGCAATCTAATACGCGATCTGGAACATCTTGATTTTAATGGATCTGAACTAGAAAAGTAAGGTGGACTGTCTGTCAAGACAATAAATTAGCTTCAATTAGATGGATTTGATT
>CAZMNQ010000004.1:0-21915 GCA_964567695.1 uncultured Bdellovibrionales bacterium | reverse complement strand
TTAGAAAAGTTGTAAAAATAGCTAATTAGCTATATAATAGTAAACAGTTAAATATTTTAAGCTAAATAAGATGAGCAAGATTATTATAGTAGAGGATGATCCGATGATAGCGGAAATTTATCAAAAAAAGTTTTCTGATTCCGGTTTTGAAGTTTTTATGGCGACCAATGGAGATCAAGCTCTCAATCTGGCGAAAGTGCAAAAACCGGATGTCATTATGACTGATTTGATTATGTCAAGAATGGATGGTTTTCAGTTGATTGAAGCATTGCGCAGCGGAGAAGAATATGATCCGAATATAAAAATTATCGTCACAAGCAATTTGAGCCAAACAGAAGATCGGGAAAAAGCGGAGAAGTTGGGCGCCAATGGATTTGTGGCCAAATCTGAATATAGCCCGAGTGATTTAGTCAAAGAGGTGCAAAGACTTATAAGTAAATAGATAAAAATTTTATGGAAAGAATTTTAATTTCTGAAACCCCCGGTCAGATTGGTCAAATTGTGAAATTGCAAGGCTGGGTCAATATCCGTCGTGATCATGGCAAGCTTGTTTTTGTGGATCTTCGTGATAGATCGGGTATGATTCAGATGGTTATTATTCCTGACAAAGAAGAGGCTTATAAGGCCGCCAAGGAAATTAGGGGTGAATATATTATTGAAGTAGAGGGACTAGTCAAAGCTCGTCCAGGTGGCGCGAAAAACGAAAAGGTTCCGACCGGTGGAGTGGAAATTGAAGTGGAAAAATTAAGCGTGCTAAGTAAGCCGGAAGTTGAGCTTCCTGTCGATATTTCAGCTGAAGATTTAAATGTCAATTTGGATACGCTTTTGGATAATCGAACGATAACTTTGCGCAATGATAAAATAAAATCAATTTTTAGAATTTACGCAGAACTTTTGCGATCATATGGAGAAATTATGCGCAAAGAGAGTTTTACAGAAATTAAAACGCCTAAAATTTTGAGTTCAGCGACTGAAGGCGGCGCAAATTTTTTCAAAATAAAATATTTTCAACAGGATGCTTATCTGGCGCAGAGCCCGCAGTTTTATAAACAAGCCGGTGTTGGAATTTTTGAAAGGGTATTTGAGATTGGATCTGTTTTTCGGGCAGAGCCGCATTTCACCACTAGGCATGTGAATGAATATATTGGATTAGATGCTGAAATGGGATTTATCAAAGGATTCGAGGATGTTATGGATGAATTAGAAAAAGTCATGACTCATGTTATGGGCGAAATTGCAGAAAATTGTCAGGCGGACTTGGAAAAATATGAGGCACAAGTTTTGCCGGTGGAAAAAATTCCCAGAATGAAATTGACGGAGGCATTGGATATTCTAGACAAAGAATATGGCAAAAAAATGGAAGAGGTTGATATCGATGCCGAGGGTGAGCGCTTGATTTGTGAATGGGTTAAGAAAAATCACAACAGCGACTTTGTATTTCTGACACATTATCCGACCAGCATCCGACCGTTCTACACAATGCCAAGCGCTGATCCGCAATATACGGATAGTTTCGATCTTTTGTTTATGGGTGTGGAAATTGCCAGTGGCGGTCAAAGAATTCATGACTATGATCAGTTAGTGGTCAATATGAAAAAAAATAAGCTTAATCCGGAAGACTTCAAAGATTATCTGGACATCTTTAAATATGGCATTCCTCCGCACGGTGGCTGGGGGCTTGGTTCGGAACGAATCATCCAAAAAATGCTTGGTCTAGGCAGCATCAAGGAAACGATTTTGTTTCCGCGCGATGTAAAAAGACTCACGCCATAAAAACAAAAATGACAAAAAACAAACACAAAGAGAATCTAGATAAGACAAGATTAAAACTGACAAGTTTCGTGACTTTTTTGGTGGGTTTTTCCCAGGCCGTGCTGATCTATGTCATGTCTTCCTATTTCAAGCTGGCAACCGGCACGGAAAGTGTCGGAATTTTTTATGCTGTCGCTTACACAATATTTTTAATAACCCTGCTTAATTTGCACAAATTAGTTCGGCTGTGGGGCAAGTCTAATGTTTTCTATTTTTCTTTGCTGGCTAAAATATTAGTGCTTATCTTTTTAATTTTTAACGACCCGTCAAAATTAAGTGTCCTGCTCCTGATGCTCTATATGATTTTAGGCAACATTGAATGGGTAGCGATGGATGTGATTGTGGAAAGTTTTTCTGTAGATAAGCTGTCCGGCAGAATCAGGGGGTTGTATTTAACCATTATTAATGCCGGCTTCTTGTTTGGGCCTTTTGTTGCAGCCTATATTTTGGGGAAAATGGACTTTTATGGAATTTTTGTTTTCTCTTTGATTTTTAATTGTTTTGTTTTTGTTTTTGCTTTGATATGCTTTCGAAATATTAATCATAAATTCGAGCAAAAATTAAAAGTCTTTGATGTCATAAAGAAGGTTGTGGCCAGAAAAAATATTTTGCGGATATATTATATTTCTTTCGTGTTGGAATTTTTCTATGCGCTGATGATTATATATATGCCGATTTATCTGCGTGATTTGGGATATTCTTGGGAGAATATCGGTTGGATTTTCACTGCGATGCTCATGCCATTTGTTTTGGTGCAATACCCTATGGGAATTTTGGCGGACAAAAAAACCGGTGAAAAAGAATTTCTAATTTTTTCTATTATTATTATGGCCATTTCAACAATTGCCATTTATTTCATTGGAACTGGCACAGTGTTTATTTGGGTGCTGGTTTTGTTTGCGACTAGAGTTGGCGCGGCGCTGATTGAAATTTTGCGCGATTCATATTTTTTCAAAAAAATTGACGCGACGGATGTGGATGTTATAAACTTTTTTCGCACTTCCTTGCCGGTGGCCTACATTGCGGCCACCACGCTTTCATCTTTTGTTTTGTTTTTCTTGCCTATCAAATTCGCCTTTATTTTGACAGGACTAGTAGTCTTGTCAGCATTGTATCCAGCTTTTAAATTAACGGATAATAAGAGTGAAAAAGAATTTTTGGTTGGAATATAGGCAAAATTAGGCTAAACAGATGTTTGATATGATAGTGTCTCGAGCTTGCTTTCGGGATGCTTTTATACTACTATGTATATATGGAAATTGTAAAAACAACCTTAAAAGATGCCTATTTAATCAAACCGCAGGTCTTTCAAGATGAGCGAGGTTTTTTTATGGAAACTTATTCTGAGAAGAAATTTAAAGAAATGGGTATAAGTGCGGATTTTGTGCAAGATAATCATTCAATGTCAGTTGCTAAGGGGGTTTTGCGTGGCTTGCATTTTCAAAATCCTGGAGATACACAGGCTAAATTAGTGCGCGTGACCAAGGGCGCCGTCTATGATGTGATTGTGGATTTGCGCAAAGAATCAGAAACTTTTGGCAAATGGGAAGGCTTTGAATTGACAGCCGATAATTTTCTAATATTGTTTGTGCCAAGGGGCTTTGCGCATGGCTTTTGCACACTGGAAGATTACACGGAATTTGAATATAAATGTGATAATTTTTACGCTCCAGCTTCGGAAAGTGGAATTATTTGGAATGATTCGGATCTGAAAATTTATTGGCCCATAGAAAATCCGATTTTGTCGGAAAAAGACAAAAAATTGCAATTTTTTAAAGATTTAAAATCACCGTTCTAAGAATAACCAAAAAACAAGAAACAAGGAACAAACAAATCACAAATTAAAATAATCAATAATCAAGCATTTGGAAATTGGTTATTGAAGATTATTTGGTTATTGTATCTTGTGTCTTGTATCTTTGATAAAAATTTTATGAAAATTTTAGTCACTGGCGGAGCCGGATTTATTGGCTCTAATTTTATTCACTATTGGTTGAAAAACAATCCTGACGATCAGATAACCAATCTGGATTCTTTGACTTATGCCGGCAATTTGGAAAACTTGAAAGAATTGGAAAATAATCAAAACTATAAATTTGAAAGAGGCGATATTTGCGATGCTGAGTTGGTAGGCAAGTTAGTTAGCGAAGTGGATTTGATTGTGAACTTTGCGGCTGAAACCCATGTTGATCGTTCGATTTTGGGCAGTGCTGATTTTATCCGTACAAATGTTGAAGGTACGCGCGTTCTTTTGGACGCGGCTAAAAATAATGGCAACAAAAGATTCCATCATATTTCAACGGATGAAGTTTTTGGCGCACTCAAAATGGATGACCCGAAGTTTACGGAGAAAACTCCCTATGATCCGCGCAGTCCATATAGTGCTTCCAAAGCTGGATCTGATCATTTAGTGCGGGCGTATTTCCATACGCACAATCTGCCAATCACAATTTCCAATTGTTCCAATAATTACGGTCCCTATCAATTTCCGGAAAAACTTATTCCGCTTTTTGTCACAAATTTAATTGAAGGCAAAAAAGTTCCGATGTATGGCAAGGGAGAGAATGTACGGGATTGGATTCATGTGGATGATCATAATGCTGGCGTTGAAGCGATCATTAAAAAGGGAAAAATAGGTGAAACATATTGCTTGGGCGGGGGAAATGAAAAGAGCAATATGGAAATTACAAAATTAATTTTGGAGTCTATGGGATTCGGCGAAAAAATGATCGAATATGTGGCTGATAGAAAAGGCCATGATTTGCGCTATGCGATTGATTATACGAAAGCTAAAACTGAATTAGGTTGGGAGCCGAAAATTAATTTCGAGGAGGGTTTGCGACAGACGATCGGATGGATCAAAAATAATGAATCGTGGTGGAAGAACATTAAAAGCGGAGATTATCAGGAATATTATACTAAACAATATGGCAAATAAATAAATGAAAAATATGAAAAAAGTTTTAATAGTCGGTGTTAAGGGAATGTTGGGACAGGAACTGGCGAAAATTTTTAAGCAAGACAAAGATTATAAAGTGACGACTTGGGATCGGGATGAAATTGATATTACGGATAAGGCGCAGGTGGAAGAAAAAATTACAAAACTGATGCCCAGCATCATTCTGAATGCCGCGGCTTATAACGCCGTGGACAAATGTGAACAAGATAAGAACGGATTGGCGTTAGCGAAAAAAATCAATGGTGACGCACCGGGCTATTTGGCCAAAATTGCGAAAAAAATCGAGGCCACCTTGGTGCACTATTCATCGGACTATGTTTTTTCCGGGATGCCGGACATTCCAGAGCCGGGCGGTTGTACGCATATTTGTTCCAGTTGCAGTCTGCATGACCAATTTGTTCCAGAAGTTGGCTTTGATGAAGATGCGGTTGCGGAACCGGTGCAAAAATATGGAAAAACAAAATTGTTGGGTGAAAAGAATGTGCAAAAATACGGCGACAAATATTATATCGTGCGTCTTTCCAAACTTTTTGGTAAACCGGCCAAATCGGAAACGGCTAAGCGAAGTTTTTTTGATGTGATGTTGGAGCATGGCAAAAAAGCCGAAAAAGCCGGAACCGAAATAAAAGCGGTGGATGAAGAGATGAGCTGTTTCACTTATGCGCCTGATTTGGCTAAAAAAACCAAAGAAATCATCGAAGCGGAAAAACCCTATGGGATTTTTCATGTCTTTAATCAAGGCGCTTGCACTTGGTATGAAGCTGTTCTAGAATTATATCGTCAAGCCAAAGTCAAAGCCAAAGTTGTGCCAGTGACTGGTTCCGCTTTTCCACGACCGGCGAAACGACCCTATAATTCAACACTGCTCAACACAAAACTTAATCCGATGCGAAGTTATAAATTAGCGCTGCGAGAATATCTTAAAAAATCCAAAATCTAAATTTCAAATAACCTGCCTGCCGGACAGGCAGGAATCTAAAATCCAAATGTCTAAAAATAAAGTTTTAAATATATGTTAACATTAAAAAAGCAGGATCCAAAAATCTATAAAGCGATTCAAGGCGAATTGAAAAGACAACAAGAAGGGATGGAGTTGATTGCCAGTGAGAACTACATTTCCGAAGCGGTGCTGGAAGCGATGGGTTCTATTTTGACTAATAAATATTCCGAAGGCTATCCGGGCAAAAGATATTATGGCGGTCAGGAATATATTGATGTGGTGGAAAATTTGGCCATTGAAAGAGCGAAGCTTCTTTTTGGCGCAGAGCATGTAAATGTGCAGCCGCATTCCGGTGCGCCGGCCAATATGATTGCCTATAGCGCGGTTTTGAAACCGGGCGACAAGATTTTGGGCATGGATCTTTCCCACGGCGGACATTTGACCCATGGTCATCCCGTGACGCTGTCGGCTAAGATTTATAATTTCATCGGTTATAAAACTGACGCATCTGGGAAAATTGATTATAAAGCGTTGGAACAAATGGCGCTGCGCGAAAAACCGCAAATGATTTTGGCTGGTTTTTCTGCCTACACTCGCCAATTAGATTATAAAAAATTTGCGGCGATTGCGAAGAAAGTTGGCGCAATCACTATGTTTGATATTGCGCATATCGCGGGGCTTATCGCTGGCAAAGCTTTGCCTAACCCAGTCAAATATTTTGATATTGTGACAACCACCACGCACAAGACTTTGCGCGGTCCACGCGGTGGCATGATTATGTGTAAAGAAAAATTTGCCAAAGCAATTGATAAAGCGACTTTCCCTGGATTTCAAGGTGGACCGCACGAACAAATAATTGCAGCCAAGGCGGTGGCTTTCGGCGAGGCACTGAAGCCGGCTTTCGCAAAATATGCCAAGCAGATTATTGTGAATGCTAAAGTTTTGGAAATTGAATTAAAAAAACACGGTTTCAAATTGATGTTTGGCGGGACTGACAATCATATGGTTCTGGTGGATGTTTTTGGCAGCAAGGGTGTTTCCGGCAAGGAAGCAGAGAAAGCTTTGGATAAAGTTGGTATTACACTCAATAAAAATATGATTCCGGATGACCTAAGAAGTCCAATGGATCCAAGCGGGGTGCGTATCGGCGTGCCGGCGATCACGACGCGCGGAATGAAAGAAAAAGAAATTCGCACAATTGCCAGATGGATCAATCAGGTGATTGAAAATCACACAGATGAAGAAATGTTAAAAGAAATTCACAAAGAGGTTATCGCTTTGTGCAAAAAATTTCCAATTTACCCCCACACCAAATACTAGTTATAATATATAATGCCTCTTGCCAATTAATTTGGTGTGGGGGTGTATAAAAATTTAAAATAAAACGAAATTATTTATTCATACATTTGTATGAGTTTGCCTGCCTACCGGCAGGCAGGTAATTCGTAGAGAAATCATGAAAGGAATAATTTTATCCGGCGGGACAGCCACAAGACTTTTTCCGCTGACCGCCACAACAAGTAAGCAGCTGTTACCGGTTTATAATCGACAGATGATTTTTTATCCGCTCAATACTCTGATAAAAGCGGGTATAAAAGATATTCTAATGATTGTATCGCCTGACCATAGTGGACAATATTTGAATTTATTAGGATCAATTTTCAAAAAATATAGAGTAAATTTATATTTTGAAGTGCAAAAAGTTCCGCGCGGTCTGGCAGACGCTTTTGTGATGGGCGAAAGTTTCATTGACAAGGATTCAGTAACAATGATTTTAGGAGATAATATTTTTGAACAAGATTTTTCTGAAGAAATAAAAAATTTTAAATCAGGTGGTATGATTTTTGCCAAAGAAGTGTCAGATCCAGAAAGATTTGGCATTGTGGAATTCGATGAAAACGGCAAGGTTTTGTCTATCGAAGAAAAACCGCAAAAACCAAAAAGCAATTTTTGTGTGACAGGCGTCTACATCTATGACAATCAAGTGATTGAAATTGCTAAAAATATAAAACCATCCGAGCGGGGAGAAATTGAAATTACAGATGTGAACAATGCTTACTTGAAAATGAATGGGCTGGCAGTTAAAAAAATTGAAGGTGAATGGCTGGATGCCGGAACAGCTGATTCGCTTTTGGAAGCGGGAAATATTGTTAAAAACAAGGAAATTTATAAAAATTTTGATCCAATGATTGATGAGGCAATCGTAGAGTTTAATGAAGAATTAAAAATATTGGCTAAAAAAAGATTAGGTTAAAATAATTTTATGAAAAAAATTACCAAAGCTATTTTGCCTGTGGCTGGATTTGGAACCAGATTTTTGCCAGCCACCAAGTCACAACCTAAGGAAATGTTGCCCGTGGTTGACAAACCTGTTATTCAATATTTAGTTGAAGAGGCAGTGGCTTCGGGTATTGAAGAGATTATTTTTGTGACTGGTCGGGGAAAACGGGTAATTGAAGATCATTTTGATGTATCCTATGAGCTTGAAGATACTCTAGTAGAAAAAAATAAGCATGATCTTTTGCAAGCGGTGCGAAAAATTTCCAGTTTGGCCAAATTTTCCTATGTGCGCCAGCCGATGCCATTGGGAGATGGACACGCAATCTTGCAGGCGGCTCACATTGTTGGAGATGAACCAGTCTTGGTTTTATTCGGTGATTGTCTTTATGACAGCACGACCCCAGCTTCCAAGCAACTGATTGAAACTTATGAAAAATATGGTGACAGCGTCATCGGGCTTAGCCAGGTGGAAAAATCTGATGTGTCCAAATTTGGCGTGATCGAAGGTATTGAGTTGGATAACAATAATTTTGAAATAAAAAACATCGTTGAAAAGCCAAGAGTGGAAGAAGCTAAATCTAACTTAGTAGCGGTTGGAAAATATATTATCACGCCGGAAGTGATGGGTGTTTTAAAAGATATGAAAGTTGGAAAATCCGGAGAAATCAGATTAGCCGATGCTTTTGACTCGATGTTAGAAAATAATCGGCCGATTTATGGCAAAGAGCTGGAAGGCGAATGGCTGGATACGGGGGATAAATTTAATTTCATTAAGGCCAGCATCAAGCTGGGACTCAAACATCCGGAGGTAGGAGAAAAACTCAAGAAATTTTTAAAAGATCTAAAAGTATAAATTCACCCCAGTTAGAAACAGTAGAATCTTAGCAGTAGAGTTCTAAGAAAATTTTTGAAATTAATAATTTAGTAAAATCCATATCGATGGTAATTTCTAACGGGGTAAAAATAGCTATTCAAGCGGCCGATCTTGATTGCGATCGCATTGACGGAACTCGCGTCTATATTCTTAATGTGCTGAAATATTTCGGCAAGTTGGATCAAGATAGCGAGTTTTTGATTTATCATAGAAGTGATTTTAATCCGGAGTTGGCTCCACCGGAATTTCCGAACTATAAAATTTGGCAAAGGTCTTTTTCTTTTCTGTGGACCCAAACCATATTTGCGCTGGAGTTGTGGCAGAATAATCCAGATGTTTTGTGGATGCCAATGGTGGCTTTGCCAGTGGCGCGTCGAAAAAAATTAAAGACCGTCATTACGATTCATGATCTGGCTTTTAAATATTTCCCGGAATATTTTCCCGCTCGTGATTTGCGCAAGCTGAATTTCTTTGCCAATTATTCCACCAATGCGGCGGATAAAATAATCGTTATTTCTGATTCGACAAAAAAGGACATTTTGAAATTTTATCCAAAAGTTTCGGCGGACAAGATAAAAGTTATTCACCATGGATTCAGCGCGGAAGTTTTTTCACAGGCGCGTGATTTTGACCAAGAGCAAAAACTGAAAAAAGAACTTGGCATCGCAGGGGAGTATATTTTGTATTCTGGGGCGTTGCAACCCAGAAAGAATATCGAAAGACTGATAGAAGCATATGATGCCTATAAAACCCGTTCAGGGTCAGATATAAAGTTGGTTTTGGCGGGAGAAAAGGCGTGGTTATGGGAAAATATTGAAAAAGGAGCCAAGAATAGCCCCTTTTATGCTGACATCATAATGCCCGGTAAGCTTAAATTTGAGGCTGTGGGGCACTTGTTTCGTGGAGCGAGTGTCTTTATCTATCCTTCGCTGTATGAGGGTTTTGGCATCTCTATTCTGGAAGCTTATGCGGCGGGCGTGCCGCTGATAACAGCCACTAATTCATCTCTAATGGAAATTGGCGGAGATGGCGCGCTGTATTTTGACGCTTCGGATGCCAGTGAATTGAGCGCGCAAATAGAAAAGATTTTGACTTCAGAAGAATTGCGGACCGAATTGATTGCTAGGGGCAAGGAGATAGTAAAAAACTTTTCTTGGGAAAAGTGCGCGAGAGAAACTTTGGAATATATTAAGAGCTAAAAGTCTTTAAAGTTCAAAGTCTATCAAGTTCATAAAGTTTATAAAGTAAACCTTCACGAGCTTTAAGGACTTTGGACTTTACGGACTTTTAACTCTAGACCTTTTCCTGAAACACTTTGAAGATAAAATAAACAGTGATAAAAATAAAGATCAGAATAAATAAATTCAAAAAGATATTTAATTTGAACAGGCTGTTGAAAATCAATAAAGCCAAGATGAAAAATAGCGACCCGGCTATTTTTTTGTTTATTTTATTTTCCTCATGAATGCTAGTCACTTTTTGCAGGCCGGTTATGGCCAAAACATTTCCCAAAATTAAAAGCGCGATTTTATATAACGCAAAGTGAGTGGCGATGATTTCCGGTAGCAAACCTTCAGCGATGAGCGCCAAGACAAAAAATATTAGCAAAACCAAAAGGCTATCATGCAATATTTTATAAG
The DNA here is from genome assembly GCA_964567695.1 of uncultured Bdellovibrionales bacterium. Taxonomy (GTDB): domain Bacteria; phylum Patescibacteriota; class Minisyncoccia; order Moranbacterales; family UBA2206; genus UBA2282. The sequence goes on along the minus strand of CAZMNQ010000004.1, from coordinate 11,410 downwards.
CCAGGATGGAGTTTTGTCTATTGATTTGAAATTGTCGGAACATAATTTTCTTTAGAACGCTTAATTAGATTGCTTAGGGAGAGCTTGAGATTGGCAATGGTCGCATCTTTTTTCAGTTCAACAAAGATATTTTGGAGCTGGATGTCGTTTGAAAATTCCGCTGTCATCAGATAGTCTTTGCCGGGGATGTCTTGCAATCGATCCAAGGGCAGATCGCAACTATATTTTCGGAAAGTCAAAACATCTTTTTGCAATTGGCAATCAGCGCTAAGCGCAAAACTTTTTTCTGAAACTCGCACGGCAGCGGTAGCGGTAAAATCTGATGGCAAAGGATATTTTTTACCGTTTCTAATTATATATTTTTTATCAGTGTCTGTTTGAAAAACAGTTCCATTTGGATGAGCCGAATAGAGCGTGAGCAGAGAGCCTTTTGTGTAGGCAGAAAACAGATCAGCATCAATGGACAAAACATTTTCCCAAGCATAGCCCAGCGCAAGAAATGTCTCGGAACTGTCAATGGGCATAACTTGATTGTTGTTGACGACATAAATTGAGTTGCCATATGAAACAAGCGAACCATCGCCGAATTGTTGTTGGCTTCTTGTGTGAAGATAGGTCTCTATTTCAACCGGATTTCCTTCCGGATAAAAAAAGGCTTGATATGATTTGCGGACAATAATTTTGCCTGTGTCTATTTTTTGAGATTTTTTATCCAGCTCAAATTGAACTAGCGCTTTGGAAAAAAGACTGGGGCTGGATGCGGCGAAAGAAAGGGTTGCATCTTTTTTCATTAAACCGTTTTGCAATTTACCGCTGTTGTTAATATTAACAAATGAGACAGTATTGCTTTTGGCAGAAGAATTATTGAAAGAGAACTCAAAAAATTGCGAAGGAAAGAGAATTTTGAAGCTTAGGTAGGCAGCCGTTAAAACGGCAAACAGATACAAGAAATTCTGCCATCTTTTGTATTGTTGATATTTTTTTGCTTCAAGGGCAGTTGTTTTTGTCAGATCAAACCACATAGAATTATTTTAATAAATAAATTTTACCGGCAATGAGGACATCCTTATTTTCCGGGAACTCAAGCGGAGTGTCATATAACTCTTGTTTTTTTCCGGTTGCGATGTCGAGCAAATTTGTTTCAATAGCATAATCTTTGATGGGGGTCAATCTTTCAAACAGGCCACTGGGCTTATAAAAATCCACCTTGTTATCCGGGATGATAAAATAAACGGCGCTGAATTTTTTGCGGTCTATTTTGTCCAGATCATTGGGGTTGAAAAAATACACCGCTTGCTTATCATAAATAAAATTGAGCGGTCCGGTCATCATTGACCAGCCGCCGCCGGTAGCGTCGCGATCAACTAAAATTAAGTCAGAGGTAACAAAGTTTTTACTGATGCCTTCAATTTGCGGCAGAAGATTTTTATTGGGAGATATAGCCAGATAGGGCACAAAAATTGTTAGATTGCAAACAATCATCAAACCGGAGAAAATATAAAAATAAATTCTTTTTTTAAAAAAACCCCTGCCTGCCTGCCTACCGGACAGGCAGGCAGGCAGGCAGGAATCCAAAAACCAGACCGTATAGAGAATGCTGACAGGGATGATGGCAAAAACAAATCGGCGCAACATCCAAGGATGATCGGTTGATATGCTAGGGTGAAGTATATAGGCAAAGGTCGGCGCAATAATGAGAAAGGGAATCAGAATTTCAAATTTTTTGTGCTTCCAAAGATAAATAAAGCCGACAAGGCCAAAGAGAATAAAATTAATCATGGCATAGAAAGAAAGAACTTTCAGTGCGTATAAAGTCGTTGACACATATGATACGGAAGAAGAAGCTAGTCCTCGATTAAGCGAGACAAAGGGGCTTAAGAATCTTTTTGATATGGCCAGATATGATTGTGTGTCGATAGCTAAGTTGAAAAAATATAGCAGCGCAAATCCGCCGAGCAACAGCAATATTTTTTTCCCGATTATGACGGATAATAAATATTTCCAACTTTTGTATTTAGTCAGCAAAATGGCAATTATGACTGCCAAAAAACCCAGCGCTTCTATTCTGGAAAAAAGCAGCAGGGAAAAAGTGGAAATGGCAGCCAAGAGGTAAAAGCGCTCTTTGTTTTTGGTAAATAGAACAAAAGTATAAATTCCAAACCAAGTCAGCATCAACGCCAGATTTTCACTGAGAGTGAATTTGAAAAACCAAGAAAAAATAAAAGAAGTCAGGATTAACGCCAAGGCTATGACAGACGAAGACGGGCGCAAATAATATCTAGCAACCAGATAAAAAGAAAATAAAAAAATCAAAAAAGTTATACTATTGGCGATGACAAAACCATTGAGTCCGAAAATTGAATAGAAAATAGCCAGCCATGAAACATAGCCCAGCGGAAACTTCGTGAATAATTCACCGTTGGCAGTATAATTAAATCCGGGAAAATTCAAAGCGGATCCGGAGCCATAAATGTTAAAAAATTCTTTTTCAGCCGGGAAGGAAAAAGCCAGGTGATGATTTTGTGAAAGCCGGATAGCCGCTTCACTTAAGGATCCCTGGTCGCGGCCGGAAAAAATTGTCGGAGTGGTGTAGAAGGAAAATATGAAAACAGTGATTAATAAAACTAGGAAAATCAGAAAAAAGTGGTAATTTGTTTCCACTTTGGTTTTATTGAAACTTATCAGATAAATCAGAAAAATTGTTCCGATAAAAATATAACCGGCTAGGATGACATTATAAAAAATGCCAAAAAGAGCCAGTGCCAAGCCCAGCCAAGCCAAACCAACCCAAAAAAGGACGAAGGTCGTAAATAATTGGTATTTATTCAAGTTGATTTCAGGTATGTTTAGCTTCATTACTATAATTATATAGCCAAAACAAGCTTTTGCCAAACCATAATTTATGGGGTAAAATGGATATAAAGTTCATCAAGTCTATAAAGTCCGTCAAGTTCATAAAGTTCATAAGGTCCATAAAGTCCATCAAGTCCGTAAAGCTTTCGACTTTATAGACTCTAAGGACTTTCGACTCTAACAAATTCCATGAAAATTTTAGTCATTGCTCCGACGCCGTTTTTTTCTGATCGGGGAACTCACATTCGCATTTTGGAAGAAGCGCTGGCGTTGGAAAAACTAGGTCATCAAGTCACAATCGTCACCTATCATATCGGCAAGGATATTAATACCGAAATTGATACGAAAATCGATGTGCGCCGGATTCGCCGGTTGCTTTTTTGGTATAAAAAACTGGAAGCTGGACCGGATTGGCAAAAAGTCCTGCTGGACATAATGCTAATTCGCAAGGTTTTCTATTTGGCACGCATGCAAAAGCCCGATGTTATCCATGGACATTTGCATGAAGGAGCTCTCATTGGATTCATTGTGCAGAAAGCTCTTTTTTGGAGAAAAATTAAATTAGTAGTTGATTTTCATGGTAGTCTGACTCAGGAAATGGTGTCACATGGTTATTTAAAAAAAGGGCTTAAATTTGTTTTTCGTCGAATGGAAAAATTCATCAATGGCTTGGGCGATTGGGCGGTTGTCAGTTCGTGGGAGGCAGTGGAAAGTGTGAAAGCGGACAGAAAAAAGGGCGATGTTGATGTGCTTTTAGACGGAACTAATCTAGACAGTTTTACCTTGAAACAAAGCAAAGCTGAACTGAGGCGTGAGTTGGAAATTTCAGCTGATAAATTTGTGGTGGTCTATTCAGGCGGTCTGCTGCCCAACAAAGGCATTGATTATCTTCTGAATGCCATAAAGCTAGTGGCGGAAAAACATCCTAACGCCTTTTTTCTGATTGGCGGATTTCCTGTTCATTATGTGAGCGATTTCGTTAAAACAAACAAACTGGAAAATTTTGTGCGTGTCGTGAGCCCGTTAAACTATTTTCAATTGCCTGAATTCAACTGCGTCGGGGATGTGGCGGTGGATCCCAAAGACACCGAAACCAATCAAGCCAGCGGCAAAATGCTGAATTATATGGCCGCCGGATTGCCGATCATTTGTTTTGATAAATCCAACAATCGAAATTATTTGGGTGAGGGCGGCTATTTTTGCAAGACGGCGTCAGTGGCGGGCATCGCGGAAGGAATTTCACATTTTATTGAAAATCCGGAAGATGCCGCGAAAAAAGGCGCGATGAACAAAGAGCGCGTCAAGGAATTTAGCTGGGATAAGCCAGGGAAGCAGTTGAATGAGATTTATAAAAATTTATTGGAAAAAGAATGAATTTGTATTTGATAAAATTAGGCAAAGCAATTAAAACTATCCAACGCGAAGGAATTGTTCGTGGTGGTAAAAGAGTGCTTACGGCATTTTTTGCAATGTTTCGCCTTGTTGGATCAGGCGATGTGCTTTTTATTACTGGTGGAGTCGGAGACAGCGCATTATACCGTTCATTTCATGTAGCGGAAGAATTGGAATTGCATGGACTGAAATGCTCGGTAACTTTGCAGGATAATCCGTTGCTGGTAAGTTATACGAATAAGTTTAGTGTTTTTGTTTTTCATCGCACGCTTTATACCGGGGGTGTAATCAAATTGATTAAAAAAATAAAAGAACAAAACAAGGAGATAATTTTTGAGACGGATGATTTAGTCTATGATCCAAAATTTTTAGAACATATGGATTATTTCAAAAATATGAACGCATTGGAAAGAAAATTGTATGAAAATGGCGTGGGCGGAGAAATTTTGCGCAATCCATATGTAAAAGTTTGCACCACGACCACAACCTTTTTGGCGAATAAATTAAAGGAAGAGAATAAAGAAGTTTTCATTGTGCCGAACAAGCTTTCCAATAAGGATTTGGAAATTGCTAAGGAAATTCTCCAAGAGCTAAGCTCTTGGAAATCCAAGAGCTTAGCTCTTGGAGAAGTCAGAATCGGATATTTCAGCGGGACAATCAGCCATAATAAGGACTTTGCAACTATCACGGATGCGTTGATGGAAATTATGGAGAAATATGTTAATATTAAACTTGTTTTAGCTGGTTCGCTGGATATTGAAAATAAGTTAAATAAATTCAAGAATAGAATTGAGCATCTGTTATTTGTCCCACGGGTTAAACATTTTCAAAATATTGCTAATGTGGATATTAATATTTCTCCGTTAGAAATAGGCAATCCATATTGTGAATCAAAATCGGAGTTGAAATTTTTTGAAGCAGGAATTTTAGAAATCCCGACTGTTGCCAGCGCGACGCAAACTTTCTGTGAAGCGATTTCCGACGGCGTTGATGGATTTGTGGCTCGGGACACGGCGGAATGGGTGGAAAAGATTTCGAAATTGGTTGAGAGTGAAGAATTGCGAAAAACAATGGGCGAAAAAGCCCGAGCCAAAGCGTTGCAAGATTACACGACGAAAAATAGCCATGGGGAAGAATACTATGTGTACCTGAAATCCAAAATCTAAATGACAAATTCCAAATAAAATCTAAATAATTAAAATTAAAAACTTAAAAGTATGAAAATTATTATTACTGGCGGGGCAGGATTTATTGGCACACATGTGGCAGCACAATTAATTGAAAGGGGAGACAAGGTTGTTCTGATAGATAATTTCAATGATTATTATGATCCGAAATTGAAACAAGATCGCGTTAAAAATGTTTTGAAGGGCAAAAAATTTACTCTGTATAAAACTGATATCCGTGATTTTGCGGGTTTGGAAAAAATATATAAAAAAGAAAAGGTAGATAAGGTTTTGCATTTGGCAGCGATGGCCGGAGTGCGCTATTCATTGGAACAGCCAATTCTGTATGGCGAAGTTAATTTCATGGGCACGCTCAATCTGATGGAGCTGGCGAGAAAATATAAAATCAAAAATTTTGTATATGCCTCATCCTCTTCTGTCTATGGCATCAACAAAAAAGTTCCTTTCGCGGAAACTGATCGAGTGGATAATCCAATTTCGACTTATGCCGCCACGAAAAAGGCGACCGAACTTCTGGCACATATGTATAGCCACACTTTTGGACTGAAAACGACCGGTCTGCGTTATTTTACAGTTTATGGTCCATGGGGTCGGCCGGATATGGCGTATTTTAAATTCGCTAATTTAATTTATAGTGACAAGCCGATTGAAATATATAACAATGGCAAAATGTTGCGTGACTTCACTTACATTGATGATATCGTGGAGGGAACAATCAAGGTCATTGATGCTGATTTGAAATGCGAGGTGATGAATATTGGTGCGGATAAGCCAGAAAAACTTTCTACCTACATTGATGCTTTGGAAAAAAGTTTAGGTGTCAAAGCCAAGAAAAAATATTTGCCGATGCAACAAGGTGATGTGCCAAGGACAATAGCTGATGTGAAAAAGATGCGCAAGCTTGGCTGGAAGCCGAAAGTGAAAATCGAAGAAGGGCTTAATCAATTTGCTGTTTGGTATAAAGCGTATTACAAGGTAAAATAGATTTATGAAACAATACGAAAACTATAAGGAGCTGATTTGGATGCTGGCGAAGACGGATTTTAAGTTGCGTTATCACGGCAGTGTTTTGGGCTATCTGTGGGCGCTCTTGAAACCGCTTTTGACTTTTGCAATTTTAAATTTTGTGTTTTCGTCGGTTTTCAATCCGCGTGGCGCAGGGATGGAAACATATTCCTTGCAACTCTTGGTCTCCTTGATGATGTTTTATTTCTTCTCCGAAGGGACGAGTGCAGGAATGGGATCGCTTCTTTCGAAATCTCAGCTGGTGACAAAGATTTATGTGCCGCGCTGGACGATCATCTTGGCTTCCACTATCAACGCCACTTTGATATTTTTGATGAATCTTTTGGTAATCGCTTTCTTTTTCGCTATCAAAGGTTTTATGCCGAGCTTGCCGGCCATCGGACTGTTTCTTTTGTTTTCTGTTTTTATCTACATCATTGTTTTGTCATTTGCCCTGCTGACAGCGCCATTGTATGTGAAATTTCGGGATCTCACGATGATTTGGGATGTCATGCTGATGATCATTCTCTATGCCTCTCCAATTATCTATCCCTTGGTCACCTTGCCGGCGGTGTACCATCCGTTTATCCTGCTTAATCCCATCGCCTTTATCATTCACTTCACCAAAGAAGCTCTGGTCAATAATCATTTCGCCGACCTGCATCAATACGGACTTTTCATATTTATAGTCTTTGCATTTTTCGGGCTCAGTATCTTGTCATATCGGAAGTTTATCCCGAAAGTGGCGGAAGAGATATAAGAGAGGCAAAAGTTTATAAAGTGTAATGTGGGCTGATTTTTTGTTTTCAATTTATTAAGGCGTAGTTGGGTAGTTAATAAAAATAATTAAATAAAAATAAAAAATGCATAGGCGTTTTTTTATTGTGGGAGCGCAAAATTCTCAAGCAGCCGGACCGACACTGATCAGTTCAGATTCGGAATATTTGTGAAAGAGTGGCTCTTTGCTAAAAAATAATATCAAAGGTAGTCGCCTAAACAGTTAACCCGGCTTATCCATATACACTTATCATTTATTCACGACCGTGAATAAATGATTAAGTAAGAATATATAGATATGTATAAATTTGGACAGACACAGAAAAAAATTTTGGTAGCTCTTCTGGGCGGCGTGGCCTTGGGTATGTCAGGATCTCCGCGCCAATATTTCCATAATTTGCGCAAGATAAAGAAAGAGTGGAAAAATATCAATCAGGGTAATTTTGTTCGCTCAATGCGATCTCTTTCAAAGGATAAGCTGATAGAAGAGAGGGTGTTGCCGGATGGATCCTTCAAGCTCATTCTCACAGCTAAGGGCAAAAAACAAGCAAATAGGTTGGAGTTGATGGGAAACTCAATAAATTTTAAAAAGCCGAAAAAATGGGATGGGAGATGGCGGATCGTCATTTTTGATATTCCGGAGAAAGATCGAGATTTTAGGGATATTTTGCGTAGCCATCTGAAAGAATTGAAGTTTATTCGTCTTCAAAATAGTGTTTTTGTTTCTCCGCATCCTTTTGAAAAGGCGATATTGGAACTGGTGCGTTTATACACAGCCACTCCGTATGTGCGGGTGATAACGGCGGAAAAAATAGATAATGAAAATATGCTTAAAATATATTTTTCAAAAGCAATAGCGAATGCTTAATATTTTATCATTTATTCACGGTCGTGAGATAATGATTTGTGGGGTGGGTAAATTGAAAATTAAGCAAGTTTTGGTTAAAAGTCTGGAGATTCTGATCTTGGCTGGTTTTCCAGAGAATCTTCGAGGATGCGGTTTTGGCAGGTGAGCTTGATGTTGGCGTCTAAGATTCCCTCGCAGAGCTTGGAATCTTTCTTTCCAATGGCCAAATCTTTCAAGCAATAGTCTTTTTCAATGTCGGATTTGTTGTCACAATTGGAAACATCTTTGATTGGAGCGATGCCGCAGACTTGCTGGCAATATTCCAGCAGATTGAAATCCAAAGAAAAAGCGTCGCAGTTGTTGTCGCAATGTTCAGTGGTGATGTGAGCCAAATTTTCGCTGTCTGGCGTGCCGCGCTCATTGAGGTTGAGTATGGCGTTCGGATCGGCCGGGACGGTGTTTTTACCGGACAAAGAATCCTCAAGACTCGCAGGTGCGGTTTCTTCGGCAGGGTTTTCACTTGTAGTAGGAGCGGTGCTGGTGCTTGGGGTTGGTGCAAGGGAATTTTCGATAGGCGCGGTTGGAGCAGGGTTGAAATAGCGATTTTTGATTATAGGATAAACGAAGTATGTAAAAATACTTAGGATGGAGAATATTATGAATATTTTGAGAAATTTAGTCATATTTTTTAAATCTAAAATCTATTTAGTAGCTAAGATACGCAGCGCTTAATTTAAAAGTTTAAATTTAAAATTTGAAATGAATTTTAATTGTCTAAATTTTAAATGATTTTTAAAGCGAGTTCTAATTATCTTTCTTATTTTCTAATGTTAATATTATTTTTGAGAAAATCATAGTCAATTTGTGAGCTTCTTGCCAGTAGGTTTGGCAAATTTCGGCATTTTCAGGGCTTGCTTGGAGTAAAAGTTTTAACCAGTATTTAGTCTCTTTGGCTTCTTTTTTGCAAATATAGATTTTATTTTTAAAATCCTTCTTCGAACTTGCCCCGTTAGCTTCGCAATAATTTGCACCTATGCTAGTTGCACACCTAATCAGTTGACTCAATATTGGAGAGGTTACTATGTCCTTTTGCACTTTTCTGACCAAGCTAATAATGTTGCCACTAAATTTAGCAGTTCGATCCTCAAGGTCATATTGTTTTTTGTTTTCATTCATTTAAAATTTTGTTATTGATTTTAAGCTTATACTTGTTTTCTGTTTTTTTCATTTAAAATTTGATCTTCATTTCAAATTTTAAATTTAGCCTTTCAAATTACCAACTAGTATGTTGAGCTAAGCCCAATCCCCGTATAATAGTATTTCAAAATTCTCTGATAGTCCCAGCCATAATTAGCCGCCAGATTAACTGAACCGTTGGCGGACATGCCAACCATATGATTGCCGGCGGCTTCGAGTTCCGAGGTGGACATTGTTGCGTGCTTGCCATAGGGATCAAGGACTGATTGGCACCAAGGATAGCTCGTGCCTCCCCAGCGCTCTTGGTAGCTTCTGGTGCGACCGTCCGTCCAGGAGGAATATGGCGTCAGGGCTACATCGTTTCCATAGGTCACGATGTTTCCTCGGGTAGCCTCGGCGGCTGTTTTGATGTTCGGATGGCTGATTTCCCAATCATATCCGCCATAAACTTGGGAACCTGAATCGTTTCTGATTTTGAAGCCCATCGGCAGATATTTGGTGGCATATTTCACATACCAATAGCCATAGGAGCGATACATTTCGGTCATAACCTTGGTGTGTTCGATTGGTCCGGTGCCGGCCAGCTCGCCATCTCCCCAGACATAGTGCTCAAGAGGCAAGGTGTTGATGACCCAGATTTGGGTGATGGTGCTCCCGGTGTTGCCATTGTAAATGTCCGGTCCGCGATAGTAGTTGACTTTGATCTTTCCACGATATCTGTCGATGACTCCGTGCCAGTCGCTGGCCACATAGTCAGAGCGGTTCACATCAAAGACCAAATCGGTGTTGTTGCCGTCGGCCGCGTCGAAATTGACATTCGAATTCACGATAGTTGAAGAAATTGAATTATATATTTCAAGATTTCCATTGTCAGCATATTTGACCTTGGTTGATGTTCCTCCCGGAATTTGAGCGATCAGGGTGCCGTTCTTATCCTTGATGTTATATGTTTTGTTAGCGCTGATCTTGAATGGCTTGCTATTGATGCTGGAGGCGGAATAATACCAAAGTCCGACGGAGATGTCCGGGCCGAGAGCGGAGGTAACGAGATATTCCTTTTCAGTCTCGGAGATGGTATAGAAATGGTCGCCGGTGGTCAGGTTCACAAATCTATAAACTGGCAAAGAATTTCCGATTTGAGTCTGATAAGCATAGAAAGCTATGTTTTCGTAGATATAGCCCCAGTCAGGGTTCGCAATTATAGCGCTTTTTTCGCTTTCATGGATCGTATAAAAATGGTCACCGTTCTTTGAATTGGTGAATCGATAGACCGGATATGAGTCATTCACTTGGCTATTGTGGGCATAAAAACCTATTCCTTCATAAAGATATCCGTATTGAGGGTTTTGAAGCAAAGAATTTTTTTCCTTGGTGTTTATGGTATAGAAATGATCCCCGGTATTCGGATTGATGAATCTATAGACGGGAACAGCGGAGAGGTTATTTTTTTCAGATTCGTTTATGGTGTAGAAATGATCTCCGTTGGAAGTATTTACGAACCTATAGACCGGAAGAGATTCGTTTATTTGAGAAGCTAGGGAATAAAATCCAACACCTTCATATTGATAGCCCCATTGAGGATTATTCAGGACAATTGCTTTTTCATTTTCAGAAATTGTATAGAAATGATCGCCGTTTTTAGAATTTATAAATCGATAGACTGGTACAGAATTTCCAATTTTAGATTGAAATGCGTAGAAAGCGATAGTTTCGTAGACATACCCTGATTGGGAATTGTTTATCAAAGTATCTTTTTCATTTTCAGAGATCGTGTAGAAATGATCTCCGGTGGTTGAATTGTAAAAGCGATAGACTGGCAATGAGTCAGTTGCTTGATTAGCGAAAGCATAAAATACCCGATCTTCATAAATGTATCCTACGGAGCTTGCATGTCCATAGAAAGCCGTGTTTTCAAATTGATATCCGCCTGAAGCGGCAAAAACTTCCTTAGCAAAAAGCAAAGACACAAAAATAGCCAAGATTAAGATGATTTTGGTGTTTATTTTACGCATAAGTTCCTTTGAATTATAGCAAATTTCCAGAGAATCAACAAATTTGATGATAATCGGTTTTGGGGGTATAATGAAATAAGATTGGAGGAAACCCCTGAAGAACCCCCTGTATTTTTACATTAAAAAGTGGTACAATAGAA
>CAZMNQ010000003.1:0-37776 GCA_964567695.1 uncultured Bdellovibrionales bacterium | reverse complement strand
ACTCTCGATTTCTGACACATACCTCTTTGACATGTTCTGCCCCCCCTACTTGATGTTGGATTTTTCCCCCATTACTGATATACTTCCCTATAGTCAATTATTCATTTGTCAAAAAACTATGACACATCATTATTACATAAAAACTTGGCTGTCAAACCCCAGCCCCAATTCTAGGTTTAATTGCATATTAACTGTTAATTTTGCTTGCATAGTCGCCTCCGGCTCAAGTTATAACCAAATCTACATTTTGTGAGTGAATTGGGGCGGAGCAAGTGAATATCTATGAATAAAACATACTCTATCAAAACTTTTGGTTGCCAGATGAACCATTCAGACAGTGAGCGGATTGCCAGTTTTCTGGAATCACAAGGACTAGAACCACTTACTAGGAACGAAAATGCTGACTTGCCTGCCGAAGCCTTAGCGAAGGCAGGTTTGGTCATTTTCAACACCTGTGGGGTGCGCCAAATGGCCGAAGATCGGGTCTATGGACAAGTTCATAATCTCAAAAAGGCTAATCCAAAAATCAAGATTGTTTTAACTGGTTGTCTCGCCAACCGCAAAGATGTGCAAAGAAGACTAAAAAATAAAGTTGATTTATTTTCCCCTATTAACAATTTTGAGCTGTTTGAAAATTTTATCATTGAAAATTCATTGAAAACCTGCCTGCCGGCAGGCAAGGTTGTAAATTGTAAATTGAAAATTTCGGCACAAAAAAATATCGAACTAAGCAAAGAAAATATCTCTTATCTATCCATTAAACCAAAACTTACAAATGCATATCAAGCTTTTGTGCCGATTATGACCGGCTGCAACAATTTCTGCGCCTACTGCGTCGTGCCCTATGCTCGTGGACGGGAAGTTTCCAGACCGGCGGAAGAAATAATTTATGAAGTAAAAAATCTAGTGAAAAAAGGCTACAAAGAAATAACTTTGCTTGGACAAAATGTTAATTCATACTCGGATGGCAAAATAAATTTTTCTAAGCTCGTAAAAAAAGTCAACGCCATCCCGGGAAAATTTTGGATTCGCTTTGTCAGCAATCACCCGAAAGATGTGTCGCCAGAAATGATTGAAACAGTAACGAAATGCAAAAAAGTTTGCGAAGCTTTTCATCTGCCCATCCAAGCTGGCAATGATGAAGTCCTCAGAAAAATGAATCGCAAATACACCGCGCAAGAATATTTGATTTTAGTTAAAAAAATTCAAGCCGCTTTCAAAAAAAATAAATCGGGCGTGCCAGCCGTCATCACTTCCGATATCATTGTCGGCTTCCCAAGTGAAACCAAAAAACAATTTTTAGACTCTGCGGAAATCATGGAAAAAGTCGGTTACGACATGGTTTTCTTTGGCCAATTTTCCCCCCGCCCCGGCACACCGGCTTGGAATATGAAAGACTCAGTTTCCAAAACCGAAAAAGCCCGTCGCGAACAATTTTTAAATGAAATCCTGAAAAAGACCGCGCTGAAAAATAGCAAAAAATTCCTCAACACGACTGTCGAAATCCTGATCGAAAAGGAAAGTTCTCCTAGAGCTAAGCTCTTGGATTCCAAGAGCTTAGCTCTAGGAAAGCACCATATTTATTTCGGCAAAACCCGCACCGGAAAAAATGTCAAAATGACAATCAGTAACGATTGTCATCCCGAACTTGTCGAGGGATCTCTGATTGGCAAGATTATAAAAGTTAAAATTACTAAAGTTAGCATTTGGAATTTGGAAGGAGAAATCGTTTAATATTTAAAAATTTAATCATTGAGATTTGTTTAAAAATTGAAAATTAAAAATTAAAAATTTGAGCATCTAACGAATACGCGTATAAAAAAATATATGACAAAATACAATAAATTACCACTGAATAAAATTATCGTGATATTAGGTCCTACATCGGCTGGAAAATCAGCGGTGGCGATTAAACTTGCCCAGAAATTCGATGGCGAAGTTGTTTCGGTTGATTCACGCCAGATTTATCGTGGCATGGATGTTGGTACGGGCAAAGTGACACAAGATAAAATTTCAAATTTCATCCGCCGCGGCGGACAAATTTCAAATCAAATTCAAAATACTAAATTTAAAAAAATAAAACCTTTTATTTCCGAAGGCGTCGTGCATCATATGCTGGACATTGTCAGTCCTAAAACCAATTTCAGCGCAGCACAATTTAAAAAGAAAGCAGACAAAATTATTAAAGACATTCTGAGACGCGGAAAGTTGCCCATCTTGTGTGGCGGTACCGGCTTTTGGATAAAAGCTGCTGTGGATAATATAACCTATCCAGAAGTCAAGCCGGATTGGAAATTACGCAAGAAACTTGAGCAAAAAGAAATTACTGAATTAATTCATGAATTAAAAAAACTAGATCCTAGACGCGCTGAAAACATCGATGCCAAAAACAAAGTGCGCCTCATTCGCGCCATTGAAATTTGCAAAACTTTAGGTAAAGTTCCCGACATGAGTTACGGATTACAAGTTACGAGTTACGAGTTTCTCCAAATCGGCATTTCCGTTCCCAAAGAAAAACTGCACGCTAAAATCAAAAAACGCCTCGATACGCGCTGGCAGGCCGGCATGATTTCTGAGGTACAAAAACTGAAAAAATCCGGCTTAAGTTTTCAAAAAATTCAAAGCTTCGGACTGGGCTATTTTTGGATACCGGAATATCTGCAAGAAAAAATAACTCTTGAAGAATTATACGAACGAGTCTATTTAGCCGAAAAAGACTATGCTAAACGGCAAATGACCTGGTTTCAAAAAGACCATCGCATAAAGTGGTTGAAAAAATACAAGGATATGGAGAAAGAAGTTTCAGTTTTTATAAAAAACTAACTACTCTCTAATTTACTTTTTAATAAATCGGTTACTACTTTAGGATTCGCCTTGCCTTTTGAAGCAGCCATAACTTGTCCTATCAAAAATTGCAAAGCATTATCCTTGCCGGCGTGAAAGTCCGCTACTGATTTTTGATTTTTGGACATAACTTCATCCACAATTTTTTCCAATTCTGATGAATCACTCATCTGCGCCAAATTTTTACTTTCGATAATTTGTGATGGATCGCCGCCCGTGGCATACATTTCTTTCAAGACCAATTGACCCGCGCTGGAATTTATTTTTCCATCAGCCAAAATGCCAATCAGTTCAGCATAATTTTCCGCGCTGATTTTCACATCCTTGATGGTCTGGAAATTTTTAACAAAATGTTTTTGCAATTCACTCGCCATATAATTCGCCGCTAGTTTGACCAATTTTTCTTCGGCCGCAACCACCTCGCCGCTTTGTTTTTTTTCTTTCAGTTCGGAAATAACTTGCTCAAAATATTCAGCCAAATCCCGCTCGCCAGTTATCACGCTGACATTTTCTGGAGACAAACCATATTCTTCCATAAACCGTGCAGATTTAGCATCTGGAAGCTCCGGCAAATGTCGGCGTAAATTTTCCACATGATCCTGCGTAAATTTCATCGGCGGAATGTCCGGTTCCGGAAAATAGCGATAGTCATGCGCGGATTCTTTTTTTCTTTGCGTCACCGTGATGCCATGCGCTTCATCCCAGCCCATGGTTTCTTGCACCACTTTTTCACCTTTCTCCAAAATTTCTGTCTGGCGCACAATCTCATAATCCACCGCTTTTTCCACCACACGAAAAGAATTCAGATTTTTAATTTCCGCTTTGGTGCCACTCAACTTTTCCTCACCTTCTTTGTGCAGAGAAATGTTGACTTCACAGCGCATATGCCCTTTTTCCATGTCCGCTTCGGAAATTTCCAAATAACGGAAAATCTGCTGCAATTTCTGACAAAACAACCGCGCCTCTTTGCCACTCTCAATGTCCGGCTCAGTCACCAATTCCATCAAAGGCACACCCGCACGATTAAAATCGATCAAGGAATGGTCAGCGCCTTTCGGATGCACTAATTTGCCCGTGTCTTCCTCCATGTGAATGCGCGTGATGCCCACATTCTTACCGTCAATTTTGATATTCCCGTGTTCGCAAAGTGGTTGATCATATTGTGAAATCTGGTAGCCTTTCGGGATATCCGGATAAAAATAGTTTTTACGATCAAACTTGGAATTTTCAGCAATTTGACAATTCAACGCCAAGCCCGCTCTTTGCACAAACTCAATTGCCTGTTTGTTAGCCACCGGCAAAGTCCCCGGTTGCGCCGTACAAACCGGACAAATGTTTACATTAGGTTCCTTCTCCATGCCCAAACCATTTTTGCAACTACAAAACATTTTTGATTTAGTCTTCAGTTCAACATGGATTTCCATGCCAATGACGGGAATGTATTTTGTCATAAAGATTTCTTAATTACTTATTCATTTTAGCTAAAAACAAAGCTTATTGCAAATTTAAAGTATTTTTTATAATGTTTCAAGATTATTTACTAGTGAATTTTATCGAATTAGCAAAACGATTAAAATCTGGTAAATAGGAATCGTATGAATTGTCTTTTTCATAAAAATTAGCTACTAATATCATTCCCTTATTATCAGAAATGGCGTAGTGAAATTTAACATGTGGACTAACCGTTTCTGAATGGACATAGTATGCCGGATAACCATTGATAGTTAGTTGCTTTGTATCAATTTTATATCCAGCCTTCCTGCCACATTCAACGCAACCAAAAAAATGATCGTATAATGTCTTCAAATCATCCGTTGATTTAAACAAAAGCACACCAAAACCAAGTTTATCATCAATATTTGAAGTGACAGCAACTGATGTTTTTTGTGGCATATTTATACCCTTAGTTTCTGTGACACTCCAATTTTTTGGATATTGAAATTCGAATCCATATTCTTCATTTCGATATGTTTGCCAATCAGCCGTTACATCATTTTTAACTTCCGGACACGCTGCAAATTCACAATTTGAGCCAGTGCGGGAAACATAGGTTCCGTCCGCGCAAAGTTTTGCATCCTGAGTACACATTTTTTGCTCCGGCTTTTTGCCAATTTCCACCACGGGACTGGCAAACTTAATTTCTTGGCTGCTTTTCCAAATATACAATCCGCTCATTAGCGCAAGCAACACTATTGTCCCCACTGCAATCTCGATTTTTATTTTTTTGTTCATAATTATTTCTGGTTTTTTTACCTGCCTTTATTATACCACCTTTTTACCAAAAAAGTTATCCTCAAGCAAAAGCTCATCCACTTGGGACGAGCTTTCAAAAAGTTTTTGGATTAATGCATTTAGAAACGGGCTCTTTTGTCGAGGACAATTTTCTTTTTGATGGACCGGGCGCCGCGATTGATCAAGGTTTTTTGCTTTTCCTTGCCGCGGGTTATTTGCGTCTTTAATTCATCAACCACAATATCGATTGAACCCTCGATGCTTTCTGTAATTTCCTCCGCTCGATACAAATCGTAGGGGGTTTTAATTAGAACCTCCACTCGAAACTTGCCTTTTTTGTCCATATCGATCTCAATTTCCTTGTGTAAAACTTTTTCCAATACTTTGTCTAGCCGCCCCAGTCTTTTAAAAATATATTCCTTTGTTCTGTCATCTATTTTGACACCTTTGTACATAAAACGCACATTGTTCGTACTTGCAACAACCATATATTTTTAAAATTATTAATTAACAAATTAAGAGCCTGCTCATAATCTCTCTTTCGTCGCGAGAGATTGAAATTTCGAGCGAAAATTGTGAAAAATGAGGAGGAATATCTGGATATTTCGACGAATTTTGAACAATTTGCAGCCGGAATTTCAATTTCGCAGCAGAATACGGAGATTATGAACAGGCTCTCAGAACCCTACAAATTGAATTTCTTCTTGCAACTCAATCCCTAGTTTATCACGCACTTGCTGTTTAACAAAGCTTGTCAGCATCACAACCTCCTCGGCTGTTCCGCCCCCAATATTTATTACAAAGTTCGCATGTTTTTCGCTCACTTGAATTCCGCCTATTTTTTTACCGCGCAGTCCAACTTCGTCTATTAGCCAGCCAGCAGGAATTTTGTTGTCTCGACAGGCTGTTCCGGAATCCTTTTCAAATCTCTCCCGCAATTTTTCATCAAACACCACTGGATTTAGAAAAAATGAACCTGCGCTGCTGCCTGTCGGATGTATAGCCATTCTTTTGACTATAATATTCCTGGCCTCTTGTTGACTTTTTTCCGCGTCACCTTTTTCCAGCTTAATCTTAGCGGACAAAATAATCAGGTTGGGATTTTTTTTAAACATACTACCCCAATAGGCAAATTCACACTCGGAATTATTATAAGTGGTTCTTTCTAGGGTCGTAATATCTAGTGCCTCAATAGTTTCGACTGACATACCGATATTGCGTCCAAAAGCTCTCGCATTGCCCCTCAATGCTCCGCCAACCGTCCCAGGGATGCCGGAAGCCCATTCTAGGCCCGTCAATCCCTCGGCAGTGGAATTTTTCACTATTTTCGCCAGAATCACCCCTGCCCCGATTTCGATTATGCCCCGAGACACATCCATCTTGAGATCATCTAATTTCATTTTTATAATCAACCCGTCAAAGCCTTTGTCATTCACCAAAATATTGCTACCGCCACCCAATATAAAAAATTGCAGGCCATTATCCTTGGCATATCTCAGCGCCTCAAAAATATCTTCCTCCGAATTAACCTCTGCAAAATATTTCGCTGGTCCGCCGATTTTGAAAGTTGTGTAGGGAGCTATATTTATATTTTTTTGAATATTTAACATAAATTTAAAATTTTAATTTTTTCACCACCTCAAAAACATTGCCGGCGCCAATCGCCAGAACAATATCCGTGTCGCTGATTTTATCTTGCAAGGATTCTACGGCTCCATCAATGGTTGCAATATATTCAGCTTTGCCGCGATTATATTTGTTAATCAATTTTACTAGATCCTCAGAAGAAACATTGCCTGTGTTTTCCCGGGCGCTACCATAGATGTCCAGCACAATCACACGGTCCGCGTCATCAAAACTTTGCGCAAAATCTTGTAACAAGGCTTCGGTTCGTGAATAGGAATGCGGATGAAAGACTGCAATAATATTTTTGTCCGGATAAATTTCTCTAGTCGCTTTCAGCGTAGCTTTGATTTCTTCCGGATGATGGCCATAATCATCAATTAAAATAGCGCCATTCCTCTGCCCAATCATTTCAAAGCGCCTTGAAGTTCCGGAAAAATCCTTCAATGCTTCACGCACCTTTTCCATATCCAAATTCAACTTGTGACACACTGCAATTACCGCTCCAGCATTCAAAACATTATGTTTTCCAATAAGTTTAATTTGAAAACTACCCAGATTCTCTTTTTTATACATAACATCAAAACTCTGATATTTTAATTCATCATTTTGATCATTTGACATTTGATTTTGATTTGTCCGCCGCGGCGGATGAAATTTGAAATTTGAAATTACAACATCATTATCCTCTCCAAATCCATATTTAATTACTTTAGCAGTACAATACTTAGCAATTTCATTTGTATCAATACTATCTCCCCAAACGACTAGAAAACCAGTTTTGGGAATTTTAGCCACAAAATCTGTAAAAGCTTTTTTATATTCATTAAGAGTTGGATATGTGTCTGGATGGTCCCAATCCACACTTGTAAGAATTACTCCTTTTGGCTCATATAGTCTTAATTTATTTTGATATTCATCCGCTTCAATAACAAAATATTCTCCTGTGCCAACTAGAGCATTGCCACCCCACTGTTTGACGCGGCTACCAATGACCGCGGTCGGAGAAACGCCCACTGCCTGCAAAACAAAGGCCATCATGGCAGAAGTTGTAGTTTTGCCATGTGTTCCACAAACCGCAATGCCATATTTTTGATTAAAAAGTTCCCCTAAAATTTCCGGATAACTCATCATCAACACATCTCTTTCTTTAGCCGCATTAAATTCAATATTATTCTCCGCGTTATAGGCGGTTGAATATAAAATTAAATCAACATTTTCCGGAATATTTTTTTCTGAGAATTCCTCAAAATATTTTATATCTAATTTTTGCAAAATTTCATCAGTAAAAAACTTCTCCGGTACATCCGATCCGCTCACAAATATGCCCATTTTTGTGAGAATTTCCACAATACCCACAATACCCGAGCCCTTAATGCCAATCACATAGACATTTTTAATTTTTGATAAATCCATATTTTTCAATTATAGTTAGTTTGAAATTTGTTTTTTAAAGTTGATTTGAAATTTGAAATTTGGTTTTTGAAATTAAATTACTATTTTATCATATCCAAAATTCCCACAGCAATTTTTTCAGTCGCGTCAGCGTGATAAAATGTTTTTATATTTTCGGATAACTTCTTTTGTAACTCCGGGCTCTCCATAATTTCCGAAATTCTGCTCATGAACAAATTCTCTCCCAAATTACTTTCTTCCAGCACGACGCATCCGCCAATTTTCGCTAAAACATAGGCATTCATCCGCTGATGGTCATTGGCGGCTGTTTGCAAGGGAATCAGGATTGATGGCTTTCCATTGGCCGCAATCTCGGAAATTGAATTGGCGCCCGCCCGCGAAATAACTAAATCGGAAACCGCCAAAATATCCTTTAATTCTTCCCCGATAAAAGACAGTGGGATATAACCTTCCCGGCCCGCCTTGATACCCATTTCTCCGGCGCGATGGCAAACCTCATTAAAATTGCTTTCTCCAGTCTGATGTATAACCTGATATTTTTGCAAAAGTTCCGGCAAAATATCCAAGATTTTATTATTAATAGCTCTCGCCCCCTGAGACCCGCCATAAACAAAAATTACTTTTTTTGATTCAGCCAGAGAAAACATTTCTCTGGCTTTTTTGGCATCACCCAGATTAATATCGGCTCGCAACGGATTGCCAGTCACCACAACTTGCGCAGCCGGAAATTCCTTTTCAGCTTCCACATAAGCCACTGCTACGCGATCAACAAATTTTTTCAATATTCTATTGGCCAAACCGGGCGTCGCGTCTGATTCATGGATCAAAATCGGAATGCGATAGAGCCAGCCCACAAAAACAACTGGAAATGAAGCATAGCCGCCTTTAGAAAAGATTGCGTCGGGCATTTCAATCAGCAGGATTACAAGCGACTGCATAACCCCAAAAATAACTTTAAAAAAATCTACGAAATTAAGCAAGGAAAAATATCTGCGCATCTTGCCAACAGATATCCATTTGGAAGAGATGTTTTCGGCGCCCATAAATGCCTCTTCCATTTTCCCTTTTGGACCAATAAAAATAAATTCGACCGCTGGAACTTTCTCCTTAATTTTTCTAGCTACTGCTATAAGTGGCATCAAATGACCGCCCGTTCCACCACCCGTTAATATAATTTTCATAATTTGATATTAATTTTCAATTTACAATTTTCCCTGCCTGCCGGCAGGCAGGAATTTACAATCAATCTTCAATTACTAAATTTTCAAGATAAAAATTGAACATTGATTATTGTAACTTTATTGAAAATTGATCATTGATAATTGTAAATTAAATTTTAGCTTGTTTAGAAATATTCAATAAAATTCCAATGCCAGTCAATAAAAACACGACCGATGTTCCTCCATAACTGATAAATGGCAATGGAACTCCAGTTAATGGAATTAAACCGGAAATAGCTGCGATATTTATGAAGGCTTGAAACATTATCCAGGAAACAATCCCGACAGCCGTCAATCTTCCAAAAATATCCGGAGCATGTTTTGCAATACGCAATCCGCGCATCGCCAATATAACAAACAAAACAATCAAAATAAATTCTCCGAAAATTCCCAATTCCTCCCCGATTATAGCAAAAATTGAATCGCCCGCCGGTTCCGGCAAATAATTGAATTTTTGCATACTATGGCCTAATCCAACCCCAAAAATTCCGCCCGAGCCGATTGCCAGAAGCGCTTGGTTAATCTGGTAGCCAATTCCGCGCGGATCAAGCTCAGGATGCAAAAAAACTAAAAACCTGTCCATTCGGTATGATTCTAATTTAATCAAGGCAAAAAGCAACATAACACCCGCCCCGCCCATTAAAAGTATGTGGGAAATTTTTGCACCGGAAACAAAAAAAATTGACATGGCAATAAATATTATAATGCCCAGCGTTCCGATATCCGGCTGTTTCACTAAAAGAAAACTAACCAGAGCAACAATCATCAGGAACGGCACAAGTCCCTCATAGAAGTCTTTTATTCGTTCCTGCCTGCTTTCAAGCCAAGCCGCTAAATATAAAATTAAAGATATTTTCAGCATTTCAGCCGGCTGAAAAGAAAAGAACCCAAGTTGAATCCAGCGATTTGCTCCATAAATTTTTGATCCAATCCCCGGAATAAATACCAGGATCAGAAAAATTATACTTGCGACAAAAAATGGAAAGGACAATTTTCTCCAAATCCTATAATCAATGTTTTTTACAATACTCATGATGAGCAAGCCTTGTAAAACACCAAATAATAGTTGCCGCTTGAGAAAATAATATTCATCTCCGAAATGCGTTAAGGAATAGCCGACTCCAGCACTGGCAATCATGATTAGGCCAAAAATAATCAATCCAAAAACTGAATATAATAAAATTGCATCAGCTTTTTTTGCGTCACCTTTAGTCATAATTCTTTTCTAAAAAATTATTTCACTGATTTAGAACTATCTTCGCGCCAAACGGAAATTTTTTTATGATTGCCGCTCAAAAGCACTTCAGGGACTTTCCAACCTGAAAAATACTCCGGTTTTGTGTATTGCGGATATTCCAAATATTGTTCTTCACTGTGGGACTCTGCCACAATTGATTCACTATTGCCAAGAACACCCGGAATGAGACGCGTGATGCTATCCACAACCACCATCGCCGGAATTTCACCACCCGTTAAAACAAAATCTCCGATGGAAATTTCTTCATCCGCGATGTGTTCAATCACTCTTTCATCCACGCCTTCATAGCGACCGCAAATCATTATAATATTTTCATATTTAGATAATCTAACTGCGTCTTGCTGTGTATAGCGCTTCCCCTTAGCTGAAAATAAAATAATACATACATTATCTGGTTTAGAAATTTTGGAATTTGAATTTGAAAATTCATTGGAAATTGGTCCGCCGCGGCGGAGGAAATTGGAAATTATCGAGCCAACAGCTCGATATATCGGTTCAACTTTCATAACCATACCCGCTCCTCCGCCATAGGGCGTGTCGTCAACAGTCTTATGACTATCTGTCGTGTAGTCACGCAAATTAATAATATTTATATCTACAAAACCAGCGCCTTGCGCGCGCTTAATAATCGACTCGGAAAAATAGGAGTCAAATATCTCAGGAAAAATTGTAATTATATCAAATTTCACCCCACAGTATAATCTTAAAGCATTAACTAGCTGTTTTTTAATACTTCAAGATTTTTATTTATGTATTAATCCACCCACCCAAAATATACTACTGGGGCGAATGCAATCTAATAATACCACACAAAAGGGAAACAAAAAAGACCGTTTATGGTCTTTTTTGTTAGCTACCCCGCTACATTAAAAATGCAAACTGAGGATAAAAATGCTAAATACTATATTTGAATATCTCCAACAACCTCATCAATACTTTTTCTTTCACGATTTTCATTATTTTCACGAGGTTCGCGAGGTTCTCTGGTTGATCCTTCCGGTTCGTTTATTTTAAGATTAACTCTGGCGTTGTTCTTGGCACCGATAACTCGAAGTAGAGTTCGAAGAGCTTTCGCTGTTGCTCCTTCTCGACCAATAACCATTCCCATATCCTCTGGAGCTACATCCAATGAAATAAGAACACCCATTTCGTCAATTTTTCTGTCAACCTTGACTGCGTCTGGATTGTTAACAATTTGTTTCACAATATATTCAACGAAGTCTCTGTCTTGAATAATTTCTGTCATTTTAGTAATTTCTTTGATTTATTATCTCTTTCAAAACGATGAGTTTATCGGAAGATCGACCAGTCATTCCCCCATCATCTTTTATAACTGAATTATGAATTAGATGTGATACTTTGTCAAATCGCCTTTAAAATCCAATAAAAAAACAGTCCCTATTTGCCAACTGGCAGAGGGACTATTTCCATTTGAAAGTAAAATCAGCCTATAGAACTGCTTCTTTAGCAGCTTTTGCCAATCTAAATTTAACAACAGTTTTTGCGGCAATTTGGATTTTTTCTCCTGTAGCAGGATTAACTCCAGCTCGCGCCTTTCTTTTTGCTTTTACCATCTTTCCAAACCCAGGTAGAACAAATTCTCCAACCTTCTTAACTTCTTTGTACGCTAGTGCTGTTAGCACATCAAGAAAGTTTTTCACATCTTTCTTTGCCAGCCCTGTTTGCTCTGCAAGAGTAACGAGCAACTGTGACTTTGTCATCTTTGCCATAGTATTGTTTTTTTAATTATTATTTATTTAATTTTGCACCCAGTTTATCCCAAGTGCATTTGTACTCATTTATTATACACTACCCGTAAAAAAATGCTAGTATCTCTAGCTTTTTGTCAATAGTCACGAAACCAACCTAAACTGAGCGTGCTTTTATGCGCCTTTGCGTAATTTGTATAGCAAAATAGCCGTGGCGATGGCCACATTTAATGATTCCATTTTTTCTGAAATTTCTATCTTGATACTTTCCTGCGCCAAACTCAAAACATCCTCACTCACACCATGACTTTCACTACCCATAACTAAACAAAATATTTCTTGCGCTTGGAATTTTTGGAGAGGCGTGCCGGTATTCGAATTGGCTGCATAAATCGGCAAAACATTTTTATTTTCTTTCAACCATTCACAATCCTTATCTTCAATTATATTTAATTTGAAAATTGCGTCCTTAGCTGCACCCAAAGTTTTGGCATTATACAAATCAACGCAAGTTTCATCCACCACAACATTCACAAAATCGAAAGCCAGCGCCGTGCGCAAAATCGTGCCCAAATTGCCTG
The DNA here is from genome assembly GCA_964567695.1 of uncultured Bdellovibrionales bacterium. Lineage (GTDB taxonomy): Bacteria > Patescibacteriota > Minisyncoccia > Moranbacterales > UBA2206 > UBA2282. The sequence goes on along the minus strand of CAZMNQ010000003.1, from coordinate 24,893 downwards.
GGTCATGAACGCCGTTTAAATAGACAACTGATTGGCCTTGTACAAGAGCTGATTTTTTTATATTATAGACCGCCGTAATCCCAGACGGCATTTCCAATTCGGAATACTGCTTATTCAACTTTTCATCGATTAAATAAAATTGGGTGTCGGGTGAATTTTTTTGTAAATATTCAAATTTCTCAAGATGCTTGTTAATAAATTCCTGCGTGGCAAACAAAGACTCCGCTGCATAGCCATCTCGCAAAGCATCATAAATAATCGCCAAATTTTCAATCATAAATTTTCCGAATTTATGACGATACTTTTTTTGCGACAATTTGCCCAACAATTTTATCTGAGCATTCTGAGAACTTGTGATAATTTCTATATTTTTCATTTCGCTAATTCTTGATCGATTGCTGTTTTCAAATCATCGGCGCTGACGACGCCATTTTTGAACTGGCTGTTGATGAAGGTGGCAGGAGTGCCTGAGACGCCGAAGCTGTTGGCTTCATTTTTGTCCGCATCGATTTTGTCCTGATATTTTTTGCTGTCCAGACATTCATTGAACTGATTTTCATCCAATCTTAGACTTTTGGCATAGTCTTTGAATATTTGAGTGTCAGCTGTCGATGCCCAAGCAGCTTGCGTCGCATATAGCTTATCGCCATATTCCCAGAATTTATTTTGTTCTTGCGCGCAACTGGAAGCCAGCGCGGCATTATTAGCTTGCGGATGGATGCCAAGTGGCAAATGTTTATAGGCAAACAAAACCTTGTCTTCATAGCCTTTCATCGTCGTGCGTAGCGAATTCCAGAAAGATCTGCAAAATGGACATTGAAAATCAGAAAAGACCACAACTTTCACGGTTGAATCAGCCTTTCCAAAGGTTGCATCGCCCTCTTTCACTTCCGGAATATTCAAATATTTGCCAGGAGTCAGCCCCAGCTCTTGCGTTTTTAAGATATACAAATCATCTTTTGCGTCAAACAGAACTTGCGCCTGGGAATAAAAATCCGTCTTGGCAATATTTCCATCAAAAATAAAGGCTGGCAAAGTCGTTATGCCGAATTTGTTAATCAAATCCTTGCCGTCTTGGCTGTCGAAAGCCACCTTTTCCGCGCTGATTGTCGGCAAGACCCGTCGCAACCACACCAAGGCCTCGGATGGATCACATTTGTCGCAAGCATCATCACTGATGACTTTCACGCCCACCACCGGCTCGCTGTAGGCCACCCAAGTTTTGCCATTCGCCTCAAAAATTTCAGATTTGCTCAAATTCTTAGAAGAAAATCCACTGCCCTTGATGATTTGTGTCACATCCACAAACAGACTGCCGACAAAAAGACCGCCCAAAAGAATTGCGATTGAAATTAAATTCTTTATTTTTTTATCATTCTTTGATTCCATAGTTTTTATTAAATATTTTTATTTATAAATTAATTTCCACTTCCATCAACTGGCGCTTCATTGTTTTGTTTTTGCGCTTCATCTTCGGCCATCTTCGCTTCCTCCACATTCTTTTTAGCGACCTCGAATTGCAAATTATTAATATTAAAATCCTGCTTGGACAATTTCATCTGATAATCATCAAAGCCGATTGTTATTTTTTTGTTAGCCTCGGTTTTGACAGCGATGCCGATGAGGATCCCTAAAATAAAAATCAGGGCGAATTCAATATAGACATCCATTTTTTTATTCCGCTCTGTTTCAATTTTTTCTATTTTTTCAACTTCCGCTTCGCTAATTTTATTTTCTTCTTCCATAATTTATTTAAATTTTATAATTTTTAATTTTGTAATTTTTAAATACTCCTATCTAAAGACTAGCATAAACATAAAAAGGCAACAACTTGCACCATATTTGTTTGTATTGCGTAATATTATTATTCTTTTCTCAATGCTTCCATCGGCGACAATTGCGAAGCTTTGCGCGCCGGATAGAGTCCGAAACCCACCCCGGTTATAACAGAAAAAACAATGCCTATTGAAATGGCGTACCAGGACACTTCAAAGGATATTGTATATCCGGCATTTATGGCCATCTTGGTGGCAAAAAAAGCCACAATCACTCCAATAGCAATACCCGCTAATCCGCCCAAAATTGTTATAAAGATTGATTCAAATAAAAATTGCTTAAGAATATTGGAATTTTTAGCTCCAACGGCCTTGCGCAGGCCTATTTCTGGCGTTCTCTCCACCACTGAAACATACATCACATTCATAATCCCCACTCCGCCCACAATCAAAGAAATTGAGGTCAGAGAGATCAGAAGAAAATTGACAATCAAAAAGACATCCTCCAGCATCGTTGTAAACTCCTCAATAGATGCCACCACAAAATCATCTTTTTCCGGATCGGTGATGTTGTGACGATCCCGCATAACATCCACGGTTTGAGCTATGGTCAAATCAGTCAACTTTTTATCTTTTAATTTAAAAATTGATGATTGCGCATAATCTATGCCTGCAATTTTTTTCTGATAAGTTTCCAGCGGAATATATATCAAATCATCAAAATTAAAAAAAGCCATCGAACCTCTTTCTTCAAGATAACCAATTACCCGATAGTTTAAGCCCTTTACTTTAATGTTTTTTCCTACCGGATTTTCATCCTTGAAAAGAGTTTCTTTGATTTGACTCCCCAAAACAACCACTTGATTCAAACTCCTATCTTCATCATTTGTATAACCCAGACCAGCTGCAAATTTTATTTGTTGATCAATATCAAAAATTCCGGCTGTGGCAGCATAAATTATGGTCTGTTTGGTTTCTGAGCCGTAACTTGCAATAGCCTGTCCAATACTTGCTCCATACCAACCGGCAATGTTTGGCAATTTTCCAACCTCTTCCAGATCGTCAATTTTCAAAGTAGTAATTGAACCGCTTGCTGTTCCTTGTATATTTTTTGCGGACATCTGCTTCGTTTGGGGAACTTTCACTTCCACTTGAATTATATCCGTTCCAAAAGATTCGATTTGGCCAACAATATAGTTTTTCACTCCAAAACCAAGTGAAAGAACCAGAACGACTGACACCACGCCAATCACAATTCCTAAAACGGACAAAGTCGTTCTGCCCACATTAGAACGCAAATTGTGTAGAGCTAATTTAATTGAAATTAAAATTCCATGCATAATTTTATTCATATCGCAAGGCTTCCATCGGACTTATGTGTGAAGCTTTGCGGGCGGGATACAACCCAAAAATCAAACCAATTAGAATTGAAACTGTCGTTGCTACCGCAATCGATTGCCAAGAAACAATAAACTTCCAATCATATCCGAATATATTAATGATGATGATTGAAATAAGAAAAGCAATTAATACTCCCAAAATAATTCCAATAATTCCTCCAATCAAGGTTATTGTTACCGATTCAATCAAAAATTGGGTCATAATCGTTCCGTTTTTTGCTCCCACCGCTTTTCTCAGCCCCACTTCTCGAATCCGCTGATTAACCGAAATAAGCATTATATTCATAATCCCCACTCCGCCCACCAAGAGAGAAATGGATCCGACGGCCAGCAAAAAATATTTCAAAACATTAGTAACATTGGTAATCGTATCCAGAGCTGATGCAATATCACGCACCGAAAAATCATCATCTTTCGAATTTTTAATATTATGGCGCTCTCGTAAAGTTATTACGATGTCTTCTTTTGCGTTGGAAATTTCATCAATGCTTTTTATTTTCAAGCGTAAAAAAGACAAATGATTTATTCCAAGAATTATTTTTTGCGCGGTTTTTAATGGAACAATGACTGAATCGTCCGGACTTGCCACGCCAAAGCCGGCGCTCCCTTTTTTCTTCAAAATTCCAATTACCGTAAAATTTTCGTTCTTTATTTTTATTTTTTTTCCCAGCGCGTTATCCTGTCCAAAAAGATCTTCCTTGACATTCGCGCCCAAAACAACAATTCGCGAAAGGCTCCCATCATCCTCCAAGGAAAAAAATCTTCCTTCCGCCACTTCGACACTTTCCACATTTATATAGTCATGCGTAACACCCATAATCGCAAGAGAAAAATCATTATCCTGATGTGAAACAGTTTGTGTTCCTTGCGCATAGGCCGCTCCGGTTTCCACACTCGGAACATTTTTTTTATCTACCAAGGATAGAAAATCGTCATAGGTTAAAGTGGTAATGATAATTCCCAGCGCTTGCGCCGGCGGGTCTTTTTCATCGGAAGCTCCCGGCAAAACACCGACTAAATTTGAACCGATTCCGGAAATCTGACTCAAAATCAAGGATTGCGCTGAACCTCCAATCGCCATAATCACAATCACCGACCCCACTCCAATCACAATTCCCAGAATCGTCAAAAAAGAACGAAACTTGTTCGCCACCAAATTGCGATATGAAATTTTAACCGGATCAGTGAATCGCATAATATTAGCCTATTTTTCTATTTCAATAATTCACCATCGGTTGCAATACGACGATTGGCAATCAGCTCATCAAAAACAATGGCTCCATCCACCATCTTAATAATTCTCTTGCCATGCTCAGCGGTGAAAGTCTCATGTGTAACAAGGATTATTGTCTTGCCTTCGTCGTTGAGTTTCTGCAAAATTTTCATCACTTGCGTGCCGGATTTGGAATCCAGGTTGCCAGTTGGTTCATCGGCAAAAATCACACTTGGGTCATTGACCAAAGCGCGCGCAATGGCCACGCGCTGCCGTTCACCGCCGGAAAGTTGATTGGAAAAATAGTCCTTGCGGTGTTCCATACCAACGCTGCGCAAAGCTTGTAAAACTTTTTGCGTGTTATCTTCGAAAAATTTTTTGTCATATAGAAGCGGCAGTTCGACATTTTCAAAAACTGTCGTTCTGGGCAACAAATTGAAGGTTTGAAAAACAAAACCAACTTTGGAATTGCGAATTTCCGCCAGCTCATCATCCGAGAAACCCTCGGTGTTTTTTTCTTCAAACAAATATTCTCCGTCAGTCGGCCGATCCAAAAAACCCAACATCTGCATCAGGGTTGATTTGCCGGAACCGGACGGTCCCATAATTGAAACAAATTCACCTTTTTCAATCGCAAATGACACGCTGCAAACTGCCGGAGTCGCGACCCCTTCATTTTCGTAAGTTTTTGATAAATTTTTTATCTGAATTAAACTTGACAAATTCATAAAATAAGAGTATAATTAAAAAAAGTGCCTTGGTAAATTTGAAGAACTGCCTGTTTTATACGCTTTTTGTAAGAGTCACAACTTTCTCGCCTTCTTTCAAATTGTTCTTCACTTCAATCATTCCGTTGTCCCCTGACAAACCGGTTTCAACATAGACTTTTTCAATCGTGATGCCATCGGCTTTTAAAACTTCTACAAATTGTTTTTCGCCTTCTGTTTTCACGGCGCGCTCCGGAATCATTAATACATCATTTTTTTCCGCCGTCAAAATATCATCATTGCAACTCATGCCAATCTTGAGCCGACCGTCAGCGTTATCAATTTTCAATTTGACGCGATAGAAAACCACATCCTGAATCACGGTCGAAGCCGGATCAATTTCAATCACCTTGGCTATAAAAACATCCTTCTCCGTCAGGGCATCAAAAGTTACTATGGCAGATTGCCCGATAGCCACCTTAATAATGTCGACTTCCGGAATATTTGATTCAATAACCAAATCATTTGGATTGGCTACGGCCAGAACCAGCGAGTTCGCCGCAATCAATTCACCTGCCTCATTATTTTTTTGAATCACAATTCCGTCTATCGGCGAAACTATGGAAGTTTCTCTTATCTGGCGCAAAACCCCATCTCGCGCCGCTTCCACTTTCTGCACAATCGCTCTTTGCGTGTCGCGCTGATCTTTTGTCGTGGTGTCTTTTTTATCCACCATATCGCTCAAAGTATTTTTTTGCGCTTGTATATCCGCTTCCGCTTGTCGCAATTGTTCCGCCAAAGCGCCTTTTTCCATCACCGCCAATTGTTGGCCTTTCACAACCTTGTCGCCAATTTGCACATTTATTTTTTCAATTCGACCAGTTGATTTGAATGACAAATCCACTTGTTCGTTGGAATCAAATCTTCCCGTCGCCGAAACAGTTTGCGTCAAAGTGCCTTTGGCCACATCTTCCGTGACATAGGTAGTCACCGGCTTGTTGTCGGAAAAATATTTATAACCGCCATAAATCACCGCCAAGATAATCAGGCTCCAAATTATTCTTTTTCTATATTTTTTCATATTCATGATGATCTATATTTTAATTTTTATAAAAAACTTTTTTGTCTTTCCTGCGCGTCCAAAGCTTCGTTAACCAAAGCGTCAGCAATTTTATTTTTCTCGCGCAAAATATGCCTGAATTTAACTGCCTTGAATTCCAGCATCAAATTCCAAATCTCGATAAAAAATTGCTGAATCCGTTCATCTTTGAGTTTGTATTCGTGATTCAATTGTTTCACTACCAACTCACTATCCAAATAGCACTCGATTTCCGCTTGTTTGACTGTTTTACCTAACAGTTGTTTCAGCTTTTTCAGACCAGAAATCAAGGCCATATATTCCGCCTCGTTATTGGTTTTTATGCCAATATATTCACCATATTTTTTATTTAGCGTCTCAATCCAAATGCCAATTCCAGCCGGTCCAGGATTATTATGCGATCCGCCGTCTGTGTACATAATTATCTTTTTTTCCATAACTTAATTCTACACTATTATTGAAGGGTTGCAAAGCCATTTCCTGTTGACACTAACTATATAAATTTGCTACAAATACTGTGCACCTTCCCAACAAAATAACCCGATTTTCAATCAATATAACCCTAGCTACCAAGGAGAATAATCCATGTCTAGATCAATAATGTATTTGTATTTGATAGCAATGATAATTGACAGCCATTGTCATAGCCGGGGCATGGAACAATCTTATAAAACAACCCCCTATCAAACTCTATTGGAAGCAATGGGAGCGCATATTTCAACTTCCATTTTTATGCCGAATACAAAACCAGCAATCACGACATTGGAAATACTCCGACGCTACATCAACCTCATTCGCTATGCCAAGTCAGTCCTTGGAATTCAATGCCCTCAATTTATCTATTTCGGTATCACAGATACAAATCTGGCTGAATGCGAGGCCGCACTCCAATATCATGAAGTTATTGGACTCAAGGATTACCCCCTGAGCGCCGACGGCAAAACTGTCACAACTGGAACTATTGGGGTTTGTCGTCGCGAAACTCGCTTGGCCGGCCTGCGCCTTACTAAGAAATATGGCAAGGTTTATGCTCGCCACTGCGACAACCCGGAAATTATTGCCATTGAAGGAAATTCCATTAACGCCGAAGTGGCTGATGTGGAAGATATGATTTCATTGGAATCAGAAGTGCCAGGCGCCAAGATTGTTATCTGTCATGTTTCGTGCCGGCAAAACGCCGAACTTATCTTACGAGCTCAACTACGAGGACCTTGGATTGTTATCGAGCTCTGTCCGCAATACCTCTGGTTTGATGCGGACGGCACAAATTGGAATCCGAGTTTGGATCCGGTTTTTTATAAGTGCTTTAATAATCTACGCTCAGGGGAAGATCGTGAATTTCTCGTAAGTCTTCTTCTGACAAATAATCAAATTGATTATTATCGGTTCTGACAACGCAAACCACACGACCTCTGAAAAAATCGAAAAGAAACTTGGAGGATTGCCCACGAACCAAGAAATGGTTCCGGTCATTTGCACGCTCGCCCAAAAACATGGCATTTCTGATCAACGCGTAGCAGAACTGCTTTCTTGGAACGCCGGAAAGATTTTCGGGATTCCGATTTCCAAGGAATTTAACCGCTGTAAGCTTGTCGAAAAAGTTGACGATTTGACCTATAACAACGGGATTATCACTAATCCCTGGAACGGGTCGAGATTATTATTTCCCGTACGGGACTAATTCAATCAGAAAAAAGGAGTATCTTGATGAACAAATCATCTGAGCATAAACCACTCACAAACATACTCATATCCACCTGCTTTGGACATGGTGGCATGGGTATGTTTCCCTACATTTTTTATCCACCTTTTTGGATTCTTCTTTTCACAGCTTGGCTAACCAATACTGCGATAATTGCGAAGTCGGCCACCCGCTACAGGCACCATGGAAATTATATCTGGTGGAATCTATTCACCTACAAATTCATCCACAGAATTAAAGACCTACAGAGCATCCTGAATTCATACGGACTAACAAATCCTGGCGTATGGGTTTGTGCCATTATGATAAAAATTGCTTGGACGCTGGGATTTAATGTCGTCCCCAGCTTCTTTGTTAATTTCTCAAAGGGTTACGAGACAGGATACAAAGAAACGATGGAAGCCCTGTCTATATTTCGAAGGGTGTTGGGGAAAAAATTCTGCATCCTCGAACTAAACCCATCCTGCCCAAATTCCGGTGAAGATATTCTGAGCAATCAGAGAAATATCTTACGCCTTTGCGAGGCAATCAAGCGAGAATTTCCATACCTAACTCTGATAGTCAAAGGCAGCATCGTATATCCTAGCAGCTTCTATGCTCAACTCGAAGAAGCTGGTGTGGACATTATACACAGCATGAATACTATTCCTTTTGATGTCGCCGTCAAACTTGGAATATCTCCCTATGAAGTATCTCCACTCGGAGAAAAAACCAAAGGAGGTTATTCGGGCAATATCATCATGCAACCGGCTTTCGACTATACTATGTCGACCGTTGTGCCTACCGCCACGATTCCTTTGATCTTCGGCGGAGGGGTATCAGCGGATAATATCGCCATGCTATTTAACAAAACGGCTTTGGTAAATAAAGAGGGAGATGCTCGAGACACCTTTTTCGCGATTTGCACTGCCGCTACTTATAATCCTATTAAAACCGCTAAGTTGCTTTGGGAATTAAATCAATGAGCAACAGTATCAACCACTCAGAAAAGGAGCCTTGCCAACACGCAAGACTCCTTTTATATTTTCTAAAAAAATTATCCCTTTTTAATATCAACCAAATTCAACTGCATTTTTTTGTTACCGTTCCACTCATCTTCTTGCAGATTGAAGACGATGTCCACCGCATCGCCAACTTTCAGATTGAGAATATTTTCGCCTAAGCCGAAACCGATTGATTCAAAAATTTTGGGACTCGACTTCGCGCGCAAGGACAATTTTAAATGTTTACTGCCATTGCCGACAACTTTCATATTTTCAATCAGCAAATTTTTCATCAGAAAAATTGGCTCTTCATTGCCTTCGCCGAACGGTTGCAATTTATTAATGCCGTCCACTAAATTCCAATCAAGGTCTTGCGGAGAAACTTCCAAATCAATTTCAATGGCTGGAGTAATATCCTTGCCTACCAATTCTTTTTCAATTAAACCGGATAATTTAGTATAAAATTTTTCCATATTTTCTTCCAACACTTGCGCACCCGCAGCCTGGGAATGTCCGCCAAAGCGAATGAGCAAATCTGAACATTGCTCCAGTGCTTCAATAATGTTCACCTGATCAATGCTGCGAAAGGATCCAACAAAACCGGTCTCTTGTTTTTGAAAAACCGCCGTGGGTTTGTTAAATTCTTCCGCGATTCTGCCAGCAATGAGACCCAGAATGCCCACCTGCCAATGTTCATTGGACGCAAAAATAAGTTTTCGGTCTTTGAAGAAATTTTCTGCCAAAGCTCGCACTTCGCGCACAATTTCCGCAGTCACTTTTTGCCGGCTTTTATTTTTATCCTCCACTTCCAAGGCCATATCGCGTGCCATAACGGCGCTTTTTTCAATCATCAGTTCATAGGAAATGCTGGCGTGATCCATTCGGCCAGCTGCGTTTATTCTCGGTGCGATTTGAAAAGCGATTTTTTGCGCATTCGGAATATTTTGTTCGTCAATCGTAATCCGACCAACTTTAAACATTTCCAAAAGGCCAACTCGACGAGTTTTGGACAGAACGACTAAACCATATTTTGTTAGCACTCTGTTTTCACCAATGAGCGGCACGCAATCCGCCACCGTTCCGATGACCACCAAATCCAAAAGCCATTTTAATTGATCTAGATTATCAGCGTCCATTTTTTTATATAAAGCCTGCGCCAACTTGAAAGCCACGCCGACTCCAGCCAAATTTTTTTCAGGATAGCCGCAATCATCCCTATGCGGATTGATAATCGCCGCGGCTTGTGGCAAAGTTTTTGGCACATGATGATGATCGGTGATAACCACATCAATGCCTAATTGTTTAGCCATTTCAACCTCCTTGATACTAGTGATGCCACAATCAACAGTAATAATTAATTTCACACCCTCCTTGCTCAAATACTCAACCGCCGGCTCATTCATGCCATAGCCCTCCGTTTGCCGGTCGGGAATGTAGGCCACAATATTTTGAAAACCCAGATTAGTCAGCGCTTCATACAAAAGTGCGGTGGCCGTCACGCCGTCCGCATCATAGTCACCGAAAATGGCAATTTTTTCTTGATTTTTTTTGGCTCGCACGATTCTTTCCACCGCTTTTCCCATATCGGAAAATAAATATGGATCATGCACATCGCCATCATAGTTTAAATTAAAAAAACTCTCTAATTTCTTACTGTCCGAAATTCCCCTATTTGCAAGCAACCGCAAAATTATCGGATGAAAACTATTTTTCAATTCGATATCAACTTCGCCTATTGCGTTTTTTAGCTTCCAGTTTTTTTCTGCCATCTTTATTTATTAGACCCGTTGCGTAATAAATTGCGTAACGAAATTTTCAGATTTTGAGGCATAATTTTTCAAACAATTTTTGCGGTTTAGCCTACGCTAAGCCAAGAAAATTTTTGGAAAATTTGGCCAAAATATGGAAATTGCAGTAGTAAGTTATTACGCAACAGGTCTATTCTATACAATACCGCACTCAGGACAAATAAATTTGGCAACAAATTCATTCTTTTTAGCGCCCACGGGTTTCATTGACAATATCAGTTCAGATCCGCATTTAGAACATTTGAAGTTTTCGCTAAATTGCATATCACTAATTATTTTTTTTGCATCCATTTCAACTACATTGAATTTTAATTTATATTCATCCGCCTTAAATAAAGCTCTAATTTTATCAATTATTTCATGCGGGGTGTAGAGCCCTCTGACAAAAAATTCCTTAGCTCCGAGCTCCCGCGCTTTTTTCTGATCCTCTTCCCTTCCGAGATGAGAAGAAATTACCACCGGAATATTGCTAGTCACGACATTTTTTTTCAAAGCTTCCATTAGTTGAAAGCCATCCATCGTCGGCATAACGATACCGGTGAAAATAACATCTGGGATGTTTTTTGTCGCCTTATCCAAACCATCTACTCCATCTATTGCTTCAAACACCTCAAAACCTTCTTTCTTGAAAATATCATCATACATACCTCTGATTGTTTCGTCATCATCTACTAATAAAATTTTTAGCGCGCTCATAAATTTGTTTACCCCGATTAAATTTAAATTATTATTTTTACATCAATGGCCACTGCCTCCTTGTTATCATTATAGACAAGTAATGGATTAATATCCAGCTCTTGTATTTCCAGTGCTTCTTGGGCTAATTTTGACAGCCCCAGCAGGATTTCAGCCAATTCTTGAACATTATAGGCCTTTTGTCCCCTGGTTTCCGCAAACAAAAACTTTATTTTGCTTTGCAATAAAGAATTTTTAATTTCCTGGATATTAAGTGGTGGAACCAAAAAATTCACCATTTTAAAAACCTCGGTATAAATTCCACCCAATCCATATACTACGATTGGACCAAAGATGCTGTCATTTTTAATTCCCAAAATTAATTCCGTTTTAATCGAACGCATCTGTTGCAAGATTAAATTCTCTCCCGGAAAATTTGCTTGCATTTGTGCATGCGCTTTTTCTAACTCAGCCTGATTTTTAATGTTCAAGATAACGCCTTGTTTATCAGTTTTGTGCAAAACTTTATCACTATCCACTTTCATAACTACGGGAAATCCAATCTCCTTCGGTAAAATATCCTTTGCTCCGATATTTATAACACTAGGTGTTTTTATGCCATAGAGCGCCATAATTCTGCTAGCTTCCGGAAAAGACAAGGCGCCGCGCTTTTCCTTTTTAGCCACCGCAATAATCTCCGCGACTTTATTTTTTCGCTCAATATTTATAGCCAATTCTTTATTTTGTATCGAACTCATATTTACACTCCAATTATAATAAGCATTGATTGTCTTCACTGCTAAATCTGGAAATAAAAAATTTGGAACATCATTTTCTCTCAATTTTGAGATTGATTTTTCCACCCTTTCTCCGCCGATAAAAATCGTAGCCACCAATTTGTCTGTCTTATTTTTAAATTCAATTATCTTATCCGTAATCTTTCCCACTGGCGTTTGATCTTGCGATGTCAAAACACACAAGATTGAGCCAATTTCTTTTTCCGCGTCTAACACCTGCAAAGCTTTTTCGTAACGATCTTCCATCGCATCACCCAAAAGATCCACGGGATTTTCTACCGAAGATTCGTCTGGCAAAAATTCACGCAGCTCCTTTTTTGTTTTTTCGTTCAAATCAAACAGTCGGATTTCTTTTTGATTGAAAGCGTCGGCCGTGAGAACGCCCAGTCCACCGGCGTTAGTAATGACCGCCACTTGATTATTTTTCGGCGGCTTCGCCACAGAAATAAATTCAATCAATGCAAAAAAATCTTCTAAGTTTTCTGCCCGCAAAATTCCGGTTTTCTGAAAAACCGCCTCCATGATATCCGCACTGCCAGCTAAAGCGCCAGTGTGGGAAGCAATAGCTTTTTGTGTTTTCTCATTTTTGCCAGCCTTGATGATTACAATCGGCTTGACCATAGAAACTCTTTGAGCAACTTCAATAAATTTTGGTCCATTTTTAATACCTTCCAAATACATTCCAATAACTTTTGTTTCGCCGTCTTGCGCCAAATATTCCAAAATTTCCGATTCATCCACTTGCATCTTGTTGCCGACCGAAATTATATTGGAAAATTTTATGTTTTCCTTTCTAGCAATGTCCATAATCGCTACCGCCAAGGCGCCCGATTGCGAAACAAAAGAAATGTTGCCGGCCTTTGGCAGGCCGCCCGCGAAAGACGCATTCAATTTCAATTTGGGGATTATAAATCCCAGACAATTGGGCCCGAGAATGTTGAGCCCCTTTTCTTGCGCCAACTTTTTTAATTCTGTTTCGCGTGCTTTCCCCTCCTCATCTGTTTCCGAAAAACCAGCCGAAACCACCACGAAATTTTTCACCCCCACACCAATTTTTTCTTTTATATCAGTTAGACCAAGTTTATTTTTTAAAGCATTATAATTTTTAGAATTGGTGTAGAGGTTTATTCGCTCCGATGCTTCTCGGATAATCGGCACAACAATCTTGGACGGCAAAACAACGATTGCCAAATCAACTTTGTCCGTGATTTCCGTCAAACTGCGATAGCTTTTTTTCTCAAAAAGCTTCTCGTGTTTCGGATTAACCAAAAAAACCTTGCCGGCATAACCCAGCTCCAAAATATTTTTCGCAATCACATTTCCAACCTTGCCCCGCTCCTGCGAAGCGCCAACAATGGCAATAGATTGCGGATTGAATAATTTTTTTAGATCAGACATTTTTGTTTTATTATTTATTTTTCTTTCAACAATCCCTCCACCGCGCCATAATATTTAATGACACTAGATGAGTTTGCTATACCCATACCCAAACATTCTTGCAAGCTCTTGCCTTTGATGTGATAGGCTATAAATCCGCTGGAAAAAGCATCGCCAGCGCCCAAGGTGTCAGCCACCTTTTCTTTTTTGGCGTCCACATGCAAAAATTCTTGCTCGCCTAATCCCCATGCGCCGCGAACGCCATCCGTCATGGCAACAATTTTTGCGCCCAAGTCTCGCAATTTTTCTGCCAAAAATTTTTCATCATTGATTAATGTTTTATCAAAACCATCTAATTTATCAACTATTTCAATTGCCTCATCCTTGTTAATTATCAAAACTTCTGTTTGACGGATAGCTTCTATAATTTTTTGCGGATCACTTTTGATATTTTTCTGCCCAGGATTGAAAACTAATTTTATTTTTTCTTGTGCAGCCAATTCCAAAATCTTATCCAGTTTTTTGTCCCAACTCTCATTGCTATTTCCATTCAGCGAACTGACAAAAATCCATTCAGCCCCGATTTTCTGGATTTCTTCCGGCAATATTTCCAAATTTTCGTTAGAATCGCGATCAGAAAAAATAATCCGGTCTTCACTGGGAATGTGCGCGATGATAGCGGAAAGGTCGCTTCGATGATTTGTTCCAGTCTGAACCAAATCAATTCCAACGCCATTTTTTTCTAATTCTTTTTTGAGCCAATTGCCTGATTCATCATCTCCCACTCTGGTGCAACAATGCGTTTCAATACTGAGGCGTGCCAACCCACAAGACACATTGGCCGCGCAACCGCCAATAGTTTCATGGCGCCCTTGCGAAACTTGATACTTAGCACCCAACTCAAAAACAATTTTTCTCTGCGCCTCCAAGTCTTCCGGCGTTTCCATAATTTCTCCATTCGTAATAGGAAAAATAATATCTTTGGTTGAAGACCCGATGCAAATTACTTTATTCATACAGTTACTTTTAAAAAATTTATTTTAACAATGATTCCTTTTTCATCAATTCTGGTTTTTCTATGTCTAAAATATCCAAAATAGTCGGAGCAATGTTTCCCAGTACTCCTCCATCCCGCAATTTCCTATCTTTAAATTTTTCTCCGATCAGCAGAAACGGTACTGGATTTTTAGTGTGATAGGTATTGGGCTGATCGCTATCAAAATCCATCATGTCGTCCGCATTGCCATGATCCGCTGTGATAATTACCACGCCTTTGCGCTGCAGAACTTCCGGCACAATTCGACTAAGCTGTTTATCTAAAAATTCAACCGCCTTGATTGTTGCTAGCAAATCACCAGTGTGCCCAACCATATCAGCATTGGCGTAATTGATAGCAATAAAATCATATTCCTCCTTGTTTATATATTCCAAAACCTTATCTGTTATGGCTTCCGCTGACATTTCCGGAACTTTAGCATATGAATCAGCTACCGGCGATGGGATCATAATTCTAGCCTCCGCATCCACCGGATCAGCATAGCCTCCATTCAAAAAATATGTAATATGCGCAAATTTTTCTGACTCCGCTATATATAATTGCTTTATATCACCTAAAATCATTGGCAAAGTAGCTGAAATAGTGTGTCCAGGAAAAGCAGTGTGGATATCCAAATCCGGACCAAAGTCTGTCATCGCGGCGAAATATAAATTTTTTATCTTATCGATTATTGGCATATTGTCATCAAGGATGCTTTTTTTATTCATCGCCACAAAAAGCTTGGTAAATTGTCTGGCTCGATCAGAACGCAGATTATAGAAAATAATCGCATCATCCTGGCTAATTTTAACTACTGGCTCACCTTGTTCAAAAATAACTGTCGGCAACAGATACTCGTCCGTTAAATTATTTGCATATGCCTGTTCAATAGCCTCTTCCGGCGAATTAGCCTTTTCCCCTCTGGCAAAAACCATCGCATCATAGGCCATCGTTAATCTTTTCCAATTTTTAGCGCGATCCATGGCATAAAATCGACCGCACAGGGTTGCAATCTTTCCAATTCCGACTTCTGCCATTATCTGTTTATAATTTTTTAAATGTTCCTGCGCGCTTTTGGGATATGAATCCCGACCATCCGTAAATAAATGACAATAAACTTCTTTGATGTTATGATTTTTTGCCAGCTGCAAAACAGCGCGAAAATGTTCCGGCACGCTATGCGGGCTGTCCGAGTTTCCCATGAGTCCCATCAGATGCAAATTGCCATTATTTTTTTGCGCATGATGAACAGCACTAACTAAAACCGGATTTACAAAAAAACTCTTGTTGTGTATGCTCTTAGTGATATGGCGTGAATCCTGTTTCACGACTCTGCCAGCGCCAATATTCATATGCCCAGCTTCCGACCCGCTCATCTTATGATCTTCAAGTCCAACATCTTTGCCAGTCGCACCAAGCAGAGTTGAGGGATAAATTTCATACAGCCGATCAAGGGTCGGTTTTTTAGCCAAGGTTATAGCATTGCCTTTGGATGGTGGCGCAATACCCCAGCCATCTAGGATTACCAAAAGCATGGGTGATTTTTTGTTGTTCATAGTTTTTATTTCTTTAAGAATCTATACACTAATGAAAGCAACAGCACTGAAACTACGCCGAGAACCGTCGGAAATAAATAAGGAATTCTCTCTGAAAGAGGCTTAACCGGTTCTATTTCCGGAACATAACTCACATTGTCTTTTTGCGCTGAAAGCGTTCCATTTTGAGCACTATTTACATCTAAATATTGAAAATATTTATCCAGATCATATTCCGCATAATTAGCTTTTTGATTGCCATAAAAAATTTGATAGTTTTTATTTTTTTCTCCTTGAAAAATAATTTCCCGGTAGATTGAATAGGTCGTGACATCTTTGAATGTCAGCGGTGCATCATCTTTGTTTAAAACTTCAATTTTCAAATAGCGATCATTTGTTTCAGTAAAATTAAGCTGTAAATTTTCTCCGGAAAACTTAGGCGTGTTATAACGAAAAATATATCCCTGTCCGAGCAATTTCCAATCATTTTTATCCTTACTGGAAAAAATCAATACTCCCCGATTGAAATTAGCATCATCGCTTCGCAAGAGCAAACGATTCATTGGAACACCTTGAAGTCCCAAATCGGCGATAATCTCCGTTGATTGTCTTAGCGCATTTTCACTGCTTGAAAATTGCGGATGTCGTTCAGCCTCGCGATTTTTCTCATCAATATTCTGACTTGCGGTTACTGAATTTATTTTTACCGGGCTATTGTTTTCATCTGAAATTTCCAACTTCAGATAGCGAAAGGCGCTTTCCGGAAAAGATACGCCGGTATTTTGAGATTTAAAATTGCCCTTGCGATCGGTATAATCATAAATATAAGCCTTGTCTCGCAATATATTCCAGTTGCTCATATCATCACTGCCATAGACCGTCACATTTCTTTGAAAATTTTCTGAAGTCGTTGCAACCTTCAAATTGTTTGTCAATTTTCCTTTTTCACCCAGATCCATAATCACTGAAGAATACTGGCTAGGAACAAATGAGTTGTTAATCATTTTCAAAGGATGGCTAGTTGTTTTTGTTTCTTGTTTTCCGGAAACAATTTTGAAAGGAATTTCTTTTCCACCGCCCCCGACGATTCGCACATCACTAAGATTTTTATTCGATCCGGAAAAAATTTCGTCATCCAATGTAATTTTAATCAAATTACTACCGACTGAATTAATGCTGATGTCTTTATAATATTTCCACTGCGCAACATCAAATGCGCCAAGGCACATTGACGGAAAAATTAAAATAGAGGCAATTAAAATAAGTTTTCGTTTCATGTTTTTAAATTATTTCCTTAATTTTATCCTTATATTTTTGATAGGCGAAAGAAATTGACAAAAGCACGACACCCAAGCTGATTGATGAGATAATTCGATAAAGCGTGCCCAAGCTCCATAAGTCATAGAAAAATAGTTTCAAAATAGCTGCTGATAGGAGGATCAAGCCGCCAACGCGCACCCCCTTATATTTTCCAATGATTCCAACTGCCAATAAAATTATACTGTACATCAGCCAGAAAATAGATAGCGACACGCTGTTTTTATTTCCAATTCTTTGAATTTCTTCATATGTGCCAGCATCATCATAGATGCTATTATAATAATTTTTATTATAGCTTCCAGCACTATTTAAAGCTCTGGCATCCGCCCTGGCTTTATCTTGTTTCACTCTGATTTCCGTGGTTTGTTTTTGATAATAAAAACTTATTTCACGGCTAATGGCATATATCGTTAAGAAATTAGCCACGACCAGCAAGATTACAGTCATTTGCCTAGACTGGGCATAATTTTTGTCCCCATCACTGATTGAAATTAACTTAAAGAGATAAGCCGCCACATAAGAAATTAACACCGCAAAAATAAAAGTCAAAAATACTTGATTGAGTATCATACCGCTGTCTTGCGCATATACGGAATCAATTGTCATTAATCTAAGCAATGCCAACACCAAAACTGCTACTCCGAGAATCTTAATTTCACTTCCTCGGGTTTTAACTCCCAAATAAATTAAGATTATTGATTCAATCAACCAACCGATTGAGATTATATTTTTCTCAAATTGCAAAGGAATGGCCAAAGTTATAAAACCAACGGTCAGAAAGGCGAGAAAATTATATAGATTTTCATCCTCCGGCGTCACTGCTTTGACCAAATATGCCCAAAGGAAATAATAAATTGCCAAAATTAAAGAGAAAAAGCCCATAAATAGATGATAATCGTCATTCAAAAGCGCATAGCTCGCGCCAAAATAGGCCGTCGCCGAAAACAATGTCAGCATTTGTTCTGTTTGGGAGGACTTCTCCTTTTTTACTAAATTATAAATCAACGAAGAAATCGAATAAACAATGAAAAAGGTTGTTAGGAAAAACATTGTCATTCCCAAATCTTTCGTGGTATAAAATTCTGCCGCCCAAGAACCAAAAAGAATTACAGTTCCAATAAAACCGATGAAATTCAATTCGCGCCATTTTCTGAAAACAGAAATGACTAGGATAGCCACATCCAAAAGCAAAACGTATGACAATAATCCAATTTGATTATTCTGTCCATTTGAAACAAGAAAGGGCGTCACAAAACCGCCAATAATGGAAACAATTATCAATGATAATGTATTATAACGCAAGCTTAAAACAATTCCGATGGCCGTAATCAATATCATCATAAAAAAAGCCGGCAATTGACCAATCAAATGATAGAAATTAAAAGCCGCAAAAATTGAAAGATACAAAACCGCGATTCCGCCGCCAGTAATGAGCTGTCCATAAACAAAATATTTACGGATATATTTTTCTCCCAAGCCTAACAGAATCAAGCCAATAATAATCCCGATCATCACTCGGCCAGTTTCTCCAATCCAATTATTATCAAAAGCATATTTCAGCAAGAAAGAAACACCCAACACCAAGGAGGTAATTCCGATTCTGGCAAACCATGTCCCACCGATGTTTTCCTCAAAATTGATTTTTTCCTCAGGCGCATCTATTTTAGCAGAAACATTTGTCGCCCATTCTTGTGTGAGTTTATTTTCGGGCACTGGCGGTGTCGGAGGCGCCGAAACAGCGCTAGTTACAGAAGCCTGAGATACTCCATTTTGGCTGGAAATTATTTCCAATCTCTCAATCCGCTCCCCCTGTTTTTCAATTTTTTCATTCAGAACTTTCAAGGCATTCATTATGCCATCCAATTTTTCTTCCACTCCCCCCAAATTGTTTTGTTCTTCTTGCATTTTTGTTTTTTTAAATTATTAAAAAGGGTTTTTTGTATTTATAACTGGAAGGTAATCAATGGCACTCTCACATTAATAAGTTGAACTATTTTATTTCTTCCTCAATCCTCAACAAGCGATTATATTTACAAATTCGCTCGCCTCGGGAAAGGGAGCCGGATTTTATGTAGTCGGCTTGCACGCCCACGGCTAGGTCGGCTATGAAGTCATCAGTGGTTTCGCCTGAACGATGCGAAATGACGATTCGCATCTTATTTTTCTTGGCCAATTTTATGCACGCCATCGTTTCTGTTAGGGTGCCGATCTGATTAACCTTGATCAAAACAGAATTGCACGCTTTTTCTTTGATCGCTATTTCCAATCTTTTTACATTGGTCACCAAGAGATCATCGCCAATTGTCATCACCGTCTTTCCAATTTTTTCTTCCATCGCGCGCCAGCCTTCCCAATCTTGCTCATTCAAACCGTCCTCAACTGACATTACATTATATTTATTTATCCATTCGCTATAAATATTCACCAACATTTCACGAGTGATGCCGTTGCTTTCCGGTTTGAAAATATATTGTCCTTCTTTTTCGTCAAAAAAAGATGAAGCCGCCGCATCTATCGCCGTACTGACTTCCTTTCCTTTTTTATAACCGGCTTCTTCTATAGCACGATTAATCAGTTCCAAGGGTTTGGAGTTGCTTTCCAGGCGAGGCGCAAAACCACCTTCATCACCCACAGCCACGCTTTGTCCCTCAGAAGCCAAGATATCTTTTAATTTATGAAAAATTTCACTGCCAGCACGGAATTGCTCCTTGAACGATTTAATGCCATTGGGTACCAACTTATATTCCTGAATTGAAAGTCCTGAATCACTGTGCTTGCCGCCATTGATGATATTAAACATGGGAATGGGCATTTTAAAGCCCGTGGTTTTCCTGCCTGTCCGGCAGGCAGGTAGTTTGTAGGCCTTAGAAATATATTTATACAACGGTATGCCAGCCTCAACAGACGCGGCGCGGCAAACAGCCAGTGAGACACCTAAAATTGCGTTGGCTCCCAAATTAGTTTTATTTTCCGTTCCATCCAATTCCAGCATTTTTTGATCAATTTCAATTTGACCTTCCACTTCCATACCAACCACAACTTTTTGGATTTTTTCATTCACATTCTCCACGGCTTGCAAAACTCCCAACCCACTAAATCTTTTCTTATCGCCATCTCGCAATTCCAAAGCCTCAAAAATTCCAGTCGAAGCGCCTGACGGCACCGCTGCCACAGCTTTAATTCCCGACTCCAATTCAACTTCCACTTCCACTGTCGGATTACCCCGTGAATCCAAAATCTCCCTGGCAAAAATCTTTTTTATCTTAGACATAAAAGTTTTTATTTATTTTTTATTACTAACTACATTATATCACAGGTATTTTCCAATGCCCAACAATACAGTTAAGTTCTTTTAAGCTGTTCTAGGCTATTCTTAAGCGCTGCTTGCACCTCCAATTTTTCCTTATATTCTTCTAATCTTGTCTTTGTTGCCTCAATAATTTCCTTGGGCGCTCCAGCCACAAACTGTTTGTTTTTCAACATACCTTCGTTTTTGGCCACAAGTTGTGTCAAATTTTGAATTTCTTTGGCTGAAGCAATAATTTCTTTTTCCACATCTATCGATTTGGAGATATTCAGTTGCAATGATCTCTTGCGAGTAGAAATTTGGGTCATTTTCTCTTTGGCAATCTTAGTTTCAATTTTAACTCGACCGAGTTTTTCCACGATTTCTTTTTCGGTCTTAAGCTTGCCATACGCCTCTATCAACTCCGCTGGATTAATGTGATAACTCGCCCGAATATTTCGAATTTTTGCAATCAATTCTTGCAGATCGGCAAAATTAGCCTGCGCCTTGGCATCAATAAATTTCTTTTCACTTTTCGGCCATTTAGCCATCATCAAAATATCTTCACTCTTATTCAAAATTTGATAAATTTCCTCTGTCACAAAAGGCGTGAACGGATGCCAAAGTTTCAAAATTTTGTCCAGAACATAGCCCAAAACCTTAGTATTCTTTTCCAGTTTATTTATTTCAACGAACCAATCAGCGAAACTATCCCAAGTAAATTTGCGCAATGCGTCCTGCGCCAAAGAAATCTGCTTGTCTTTCATGCATTGTGTAACTTTTTTTGTCACCTCTTCCAATTCAGAAACAATCCATCTGTCTGACAAAGTTTTCAAATCTTTTTTGCTTATTTTTTCCACCAAAGCAAAATTTTCATCCGATTGCTTGCAATAGCGGAAAATATTCCACAGCTTGGTCACAAAATTGCGGAAGCTTTCAATTTTTTCCTCATAGAGCCGCGCGTCTTGTCCCGGCGCAATATCCATCACTAAGCTCAAACGCAGTGCATCCGCGCCATATTTTTCAATGATTTCTAGCGGGTCAATGCCATTGCCTCGCGACTTGGAAAATTTATGCCCATCCTTGTCCAAAATTAAGCCAGTAAAATATAGATTTTTGAAAGGAACTTTCCCGGTACGATAACCACCCATCATCAACATTCTTGCTGCCCAAAAGAACAACAAATCACGACCCGTAATCATAGCGTCGGTTGGATAAAAGTTTTTACAGTCTTTTCCGTTGGGATAACCCAGTGCTGTATATGGCCACTGACTTGAAGAAAACCAAGTGTCCAAAGTATTTTCGTCCTGAATCCACTTGCCCGTCGTAGCCTTGGCGGAGTCGGAATCCTTGCCTTTGGGTTTTTCCAGTCCGACATAAATCTCTTCGCCACGATACCACACTGGAAACTGCGGTCCCCACCATATTTGTCGTGAAATACACCAATCCTGCAAATTATTTAACCAATGGATGAGAATTTTTTTGAAATTTTCCGGATAAATCTCAACCTTGCCGGACTTGATCATCTCTAAAGTTTTTTTCTTAAAGGAATATTTTTCCGAGTCCACCGACACAAACCATTGGTTTGAAATCAACGGCTCAATTATAGTCTTACATCTTTCACAAACAGAAACAGCATTAGTCAAAGATTCTTCTTTTTCCAAAAATCCCAGCCCTTGCAAATCGGCTACAATTTTTTCTCTGGCCTCCAAAACATCCAGACCGACATATTCACCGCCGGCTTCCGTAATTTTAGCTTTTTCATCAATGACAAAAATTTCTTCCAATTTATGATCCTTGCCAATTTGCCAGTCCAATGGATCATGCGCCGGCGTAATCTTCACCGCACCGGTTCCAAATTTCATATCAATTCGCCGATCGGCAATCACGGGAATTTCCCTGTTTTGCAATGGCAAAATCAAGTTCTGGCCGATAAAACCCAAGAATCTCTTGTCTTTTGGATTAACTGCCACAGCAGAGTCTCCCAACATTGTTTCCGGACGAGTTGTCGCCACCACAATGAATTCCTTGGAATCTTTGATTGGATATTTGATATAATATAATTTTCCCTCTCTTTCTTTGTGCTCCACCTCAACATCACTCAAAGCTGTCGCGCAACGCGAACACCAATTGATAATCCGATTACCCTTATATACCAAACCATCTTTATACATTTTTACAAAAGTCTCCAGCGCGATTTTCAATCCGTCCGGATCCAGTGTAAATTTTTCCCGCGACCAATCCGCGCTGATACCGATTTTCTTTTCCTGCGAGCGCATATAGTTCGAGCGATCCATGCAAAAATCATAACAAGCCGCGTAAAATTTTCCCCGGCCCATTTCTTGGCGAATTATCCCTTGCTCTTCTTTTATTTTTCGCTCAAAAACAACTTGCGTCTGGATGCCGGCATGATCTTTGCCTGGCAAAAGCAAAACTTTTTTGCCACCCATCCGTTCGAAACGGCCGAAAATATCCATCACCGCATAACCGCTGGCGTGGCCGATATGCAATTCGCCATTGGCATTCGGTGGCGGCAAAACATTGCAATATTTTCCTTGCCTACCGGCAGGCAGGTTAGAAGATTTTATATTATCCGGATTAAAAAACCCACTCTTCTCCCAAAGCGCGTAAATTTTCCCTTCCCTCTCTTTGAAATCAAATTGTTTGGAAATTTCTCGCATATCAAATATAATACATTCTTATCAATTTTATTTTCTAATTTCCACTTTTAATTTATCGGAGTAATGCGCCTAACTCCTTCTCGGTTTTTGTGCGGATTTCAGTTTGTATTTTATTAATTTCCTCGTTAGTTAATGTTCTTTCAGATGAACGATAAACGATGCGAAAGGTGTAGCTTTTTTTATCCTTGCCAAACTTTTCCTCATTTTCATATTCATCCAAAAGTTTTACTTCCTCAATCAGATTATCCGCGTAATCCCGAACAATTTCATAATAATTATTCAGGCTTACATCCTTATTAATGATAAACGAGATATCTCTGATGGTTGCGGGGAATTTACTGACTTCTTTAAACTTGCTGTTAATATCCTTAAATTGACTTGTAATTCGCTCGTCATTCGACCAAAGAATTCTAATATCCGGTATTTCCATCTTTATCATGACCAATCTTTCTCCAAAACCAAAAGCCCAGCCATTATAAACCTCGGGATCTAGGCCAAATTTTTCTAAAACAACAGGATTAACCAGCCCAGCGCCATTGACTTCCAGCCAATTTCCATTGAATTTAATATCCATCTCCAAACTTTCTACTGTATACGGGAAAGTGTCTTCCAAAAATTTATACTCAATATCCGGTCCGAAAATTCCCTTGGCTAAATCAATCTGAACATCTTTCAGATCCTTTTGGGTAATAATTTTTTTATCTTTTTTGCAAATCAATAACCCGTCAATTTGATGAAAGGCGGGAAAGTGATGTCTGTCTATTTCATCTTTTCTATAAACGATTCCCGGAGCCAAAGCTTTGATTTCGCCCTCTTCTTCCAATCTTTTTAAAACCTCTTTGTCTTTTAAATAAAAAGACCAAAAAGCCGTCATCTGCGTTCTCAAAATATGAATGTCATCCAGATAATAGGTGTCAGTTTCTCCTCGACTTGGATGATTTTTGGGCGTGTTCAGAAGATCGAAACATTGTTCTACGGTTATAACCTTTGGAAATTCAACAATATCGAAACCATCAAACCTTGGCAGGTTAATTATCTGATCAAATAAAATTTTCACCGGTGAATGCTCTTTTTTTGTAAGGTCTGACAAAGCCAAAAGCCTTTTTATGCGCTCGGCTTTTATATCACTTCTTTTGTTCAACTCTTCTATTAGTGTTTTTTCGTCCGGATCTTCAATAACAATTTTTCTCATAGTTTTATTTACCCTGTGGAGTAATTTTCCCCTAGGAAAAATAATTCGTCACGGCGAATTTACTCTACAGGGTTAATTATTTATGTAAATCAATATATTTTGTAAACTCCATTCCAACCGTGGCATTTTCATCTAAAATCATAATTCCGCCATGATCTGAACCCAACCCAAGCTCATCTTCAGCACAAAGCATTCCAAAAGATTTTACCCCGCGAATTTCGGCTTCTTTGATTTCAAGACCATTGGGTAATTTTGCACCCACCATTGCCACCGGCACATTATCGCCAACCTTGATGTTTGGTGCACC
>CAZMNQ010000002.1:6348-37917 GCA_964567695.1 uncultured Bdellovibrionales bacterium | reverse complement strand
TTTCATTAGTTTTCATTTTTTTGATTATATATTTTTAAGATCATTAAGTCCCCTTGCGTATGCAGTTATTGTAGCATAATTTTAGTAAAAATGACATGTCAAATGTTCTCACGCATGCCGCTGGTTCGCCGACAGCCCGATAGATTAACATCCCTATAACAGCCTCTTGTGCTTGTGTAAATAGTCATCCCCTTGTCTAAAAATATCAGCAGTCCATTTCAAATGCTCTGCCGCTTCTTTTTTGGAAATAAGTATTCCACCGCCATAGAGATCCCAATTTCTTTTTGATCGCATTTCTTGTCCAATTATTTTTATGTCATCATTTCTGAATATTTCTGCCAACTTATCAATCAATTTTATGTGATGACCTTGGCGCGATTTTATTCGCAAATTATTTTTAGCGCAAACGGCAATCGCCAATTTCAACAAGGCATCATAACAAAATCTAAAATTTACTTCCGTTTCTTCCGCCTGATTAGCAATCTTGAAATCACGGGAAGCTGACTTGTAATATTTTTCAACTTGACCATCGGAAAAAATAAACTTTTCAAACATTTTATAGTATTTTAATAATTTTATTTTTAAAAACATCTTTAACGAACTCGTCCTCTTCACATTTCCTTTTGTGAAACTCTTTTTCTGTCATATCGATGATATTTAGTTCCCGCCTTAACTCGTCTCCCAATCCAGAAATAAGACGCTTTGCTTCCAATGATGAGTGCTGGCCAATAAGCAATATGTCGATATCGCTTTCAGGATTTAATTTATTTTTTGCGTATGAGCCAAAAATATACGCCGACTTTAATCCTTTTAAATTTTTTAACGAATCAGCTACTTTTTTTTCTACCCCATATTTTAATTTATATATAGTTTCAATTTCCGCAAATAGAGGATATTTTTCATTCAGTATAAAATATTTAAGATTTCCTTGTTTTTCCGACGCCAAGAGGCCTTCTTTTTCCATATCCCTAAGCTTACGATCAAGATTGCCGGGATCCAATTTTAACATTTTGGCTAGCTCGTTTACATAATGCCTGGCTTTTTTATTTATAAGATAGTAGCCCAACACTTTTTCGGCAATTTTTGACTTTATTTCAAACATATTTATTGTACATATTTACAATTATTATTGTATACTATCACAATAATTTTGTCAAATCCTGCGACTTTTTGGCGCACTTAAGTCTTTATTTTTTATAATATAAACTATCAAAAATTCTCACCTCCCACCCTTTCATAAAAACCATGTAGGGTGTCTTTCTCTAAAATGTGCCCTTCCATTTGCGCGCGAATTTCTTTTTTGGTCAAATTTGCATCAAAGGGCAGAAGAGTGTCTAGCGCGTATAATTTAAACAGATACACATGCTGGCTGTCCGGCGGACAAGGGCCAACATAATCGTTGGTGTCGGAACTATTTTTGCCCACAATCGCGCCCTCTGGCACGCTATTTTTTTTGATTTCTGTCGTGTTTGGAGCAATATTCCAAATCAACCAGTGAATAAAGGTTCCTCCCGGAGCGTTCGGGTCATCCACAATTAAAACTAAGCTTTTGGCGTTTTCCGGAACATCCAAAAACTCGAGTTGTGGGCTATTGCCATCTCCATCGCAGGTGCATTCCATTGGGATCCGCTCGTAATTTTTAAAAGCGGCGCTTTTTATTTTCATAGGTGTTTAATTAGGCTCTGTAACAAAATAAGTTGTGCAAGTTCGTGCTCATATTTGCGTCAGATTTGTTTAAAAAAATTTGAAAATGTATCTGGATACTTTGAGGATTTTTTTAAGCAAAGATGGTGTGAAGATGAGTGCGAAATTGTATGAGTTATTTTGTTACAGAGCCTTAGTATATTTAATACCATTAAGATCCTACTTTTATCCCTAAATTAATTTTTAATCGGCATCACGATGTAAATATATTCATCCAAAACCACGCCGGTTTTTTCATCAATTTCTTTTATGGCTACCGGGGAGAAATTACTATTCATTAAAAGAGCTGCTTTGGTGGTAGTGATTATATTAATTCCGTCTAAAAGATATTTTGAGTTAAAAACTATTTCTTGAGATGGTCCTGTGATGTCCACATTAAGCTCTGAGGAGTTTTCACCCGCCTCAACGCTTCTAGCTTCGATAAAAAACTTTTTAGCGTCTGCGTCCGTTTTAAGCACAACCTCGCTAGTCTTGCCACTAGAAAAAACACTGGCCATTTTGACGGCGCCTTGTAAAATATTTTTCTCACCCACAATTCTTGTTTTAAATTCCGCAGGAATAATGTGCTTATATTCAGGATAAGCCCCATTAATTAGGCGCGAAACAATATTGGTGCCATCTATTTCAAAAAAGGCTTGTCCATCCTCTAGCGCAATTTTAACCTCGCTATCCACATCTGCTGAAATAATTCTTGCCAACTCAACTAATGTATTAGCTGGAATAATTAGGTTGCTTTTTTTATTTATAAAGTCGTTGTAGCCCGGGTTAATATTTTTTTCACTTAATTTTAATTTACATTCAATTAGGCGAAAACTATCCGTTGCGGCAAAAAGAATTTCTTGATCCTTTAAAATAAGGTTGACGCCGGTTAATTCTTGCCTGGTTTCATTAAAAGCTACGCAAGTTATCACTTTAGAAATTATATTTTTTAATGCCAAACTTGATATATTCAACAAAAACTCTGTGTTTTTCTTAGGCAACAAGGGAAAGTCTTCTGCTAATAATCCCTTTATTATTGCTTTAGCTGAGCCGCTTTTTATTTTTAAATTTTGATTGTCCACTTCCAGAGCAATGTTTTCGCCTTGCGGTAGATTATTTACAAAATTACTAATTAATTTTGCCGGGATAGTTATTCTACCTTCATTTTCAATCTTAGCTCCAATTTGAACAGAGATGCCTATTTCAAGATTGGTAGCTGAAAATCTTAAACCACTCTTATTTGCTTCAAATAAAATATTATTTAAAATTGGCAAAGTATTTTGTTTGGAAGCCATCCTTTCTGAATTAAAAATAGCTTTTCTAAAATTTTCTTGGGTACAGATTAATTTCATAATATTAATATAATAATTTAATAGATATATTTATAAAGGTTATTGTTTATTATATAATTAATTGATTTCTGTGGATATGTGTTGTTTGTGGTTTGGGATAAGCAAATTTTATGTGGATAACTAGTGGCACACTTGCTATATTAAGACCATTTATATTTCTGGATTAACCAGTTGTTTGTAATAAATTGTTTTAAGTTGCACAGCTAGGACTGAGTTAATCACAGGGTTGTTCAGGGGTATAATCTAGGGTAAAAACACAAGATATACACAGGTTATTATATAACAGCGTATAGTCGTTCTTTTAATTCAGCTATTTCGTCAATTAATTTTTCATTATATTCCAACTCCTTGGAAATTTTATCAAAAGCATGAATGGCGGTAGTGTGATCGCGGCCACCCAATTTTTCTCCAATGCCGGGGTAGGAATATTGTAATTCGCTGCGCATAAGATACATTGCTATTTGGCGCGGCTTAACAACCTCCCTTTTTCGGTTTTTAATAATCAAGTCGTCCGGATTGATGTCATAAAAGGAGGATACGATATTAATAATGTGTTTATGTGAAATGCCCTTCTTTTTCCCGCTGGAAATAAGATCAGCTAAAAGAGAGGCGACATAATCCAGAGTGGGCATGGCATTGCTTAATTGAGCTGAAACAGTCACGCGATTAAGCGCACCTTCAAGCTCGCGGATGTTATGGGTAATGTTTTCCGCAATAAAGCCGAGTGCTTCATTTGAAATAACCAATTTTTCATCCGCCGCTTTCTTACTTAGAATAGCTAGGCGCGTTTCGAAGTCAGCCCTGGACACATCCGCAATCATGCCGCCTTCAAATCGGGATCGTAATCTTTCTTCCAGGGTTGGAATGGCCTTGGGCGCACGGTCGCTGCTCAAAACAATCTGCTTATTGAGTTGGTATAAATAATTAAAAATATGAAAAAACTCTTCCTGCGTTTTTTCTTTGCCGGATAAAAATTGAACATCATCAATAATTAACAAATCTATTTTTTGATAGTGTTCCTTGAATTCGTTTATTTTATGGGTTCGCAGGGCATCGATGAGTTCGTTGGTAAATCGTTCTGATGTGATATATTTTACTCTTCTAGACGCATCATTTTTAAGTATTTCATTGCCAATAGACTGTAGAAGATGCGTTTTCCCCAGTCCCACGCCGCCGTAAATAAACAAGGGATTGTAAATGCGGCCGAGGTTTTGTGAAACAGCGTAACAAGCTGCGCGAGCCAGCTCATTGCTGCCGCCAATAATAAAATTCTCGAAAGTATATTTAGGATTAAGGTTGTTTCCTTGGCTTGTGACAAAAGTTTTTTCGGGGGTGGGTTTTGGCAAGATATTTTTTTTGGGAGGCAGAATGGCATCAATGGAGTGTTCTTTGGGTACATTTTCTTGACCCGCGCCAATCGTGCAGGAAACCTCCTTGATATTAGACTGGATGTTGCGCAACGACTTAAGAATGTAGAGATTGTATTTATTTTCTAACCACTCTTTAGCGAATCCGTTGGGAACGCCAATCACAACCCGCCCATCTTCATTGGACAAAATAGAAGTGTTTTTAAACCATGTAATAAAATTAGCCTTTGAAATTGAAAGCTCTATTTCCCCCAGAGCAGCTCGCCAAAGATCTTCGTTGGTCATGATATGTGGAAATTAAGAATAACTCATTTGTAAGACAAAGTATAACATGTCAAATCGCGGATGTCTAAGAAAAAATGTGAATAACCTTGTTGATAAACTGTGTCTAAGGCGTCGTGGGTACTAACCATTATATAGTACAAAAAAATAAATTGCGCAAGCGGATTGGGGTTGGTTAAAAAGGAAACTAAGGTTTTTTGGGGCGAGTTGGAGTGCTTAGGTTGACTTTAAGGGAGATAATTGGTAAAATTTTAAGTAATTAAAATTAAGTAAATTTATAAAAAGAACAACTATATGAGTCAAACATATCAGCCATCCAGCAAAAGAAGAAGAAACAGGCACGGATTCCGCAAAAGGAAGGAAACAGCCACAGGCAGAGCAGTGCTGAAAAGACGGCAACAAAAGGGCAGAAAGCGGCTTACGATGGTTTAAATAACAACAGAATCTGTCAAAACTATGCTTCCATTTAAAAATCGGCTAACAAAAAGAAAGGATCATGAAAGAGTTCAAAGACTCGGCAGGTTTGTGTCCCTAAACAATATCGCGATGAAAATTCTGGAAAACGACCTTCGGGAAACAAGAGTTGGTATTATTGCAGGTCTTAAGTTCTCAAAAAAGGCTGTGGCTAGAAATCAAGTTAAAAGAATGCTTAGTGATCTTATTCAATTGGAGTTGAAAAATATCAGCAAAGGCCTAGATATTGTTATTATGGCGAGAAAAAAAGAAGAGGAGAAGATAAAAAGTATAAACTTTAGAAAAAACCTAAAAGAAATTTTGGTGAACAGCCAGCTCTTAATAAATAACGGCGAAAAGCCGGAAATAAAAACAAAATAAAATGACATTTTTATTTGACACTATAATTTATCAGCCCATATATAACTTGCTAATATTTATTTACAATGCTGTTCCAGATTTTGGCGTAGCCATAATAATGGTGACCGTCTTGATAAAATTATTTTTGATACCGCTGAGCAAGAAACAAATAAAATCTCAGAAAAAAATGCAGGAATTGCAGCCGAGAATAAAGGAAATCCAAGTCAAACATAAGGATGACAAGGAAAAGCAAAGCCGTGCAATGATGGAGCTGTACAAAGAAAGCAAGTCCAATCCTTTTTCAGGTTGCTTGCCGATGATAGTCCAGCTGGTTTTTTTAATTGCCATTTACCGAGTTCTTTTTAATATTTCTGAGGCAGGATTAGTTGTTAATAGCGGTGATTTATATTCTTTTATCAGCAATCCCGGGCAAATTGACAAGATGTTTTTGGGCATTGTGGATCTATCCTCGGCTATTAATTTTTCAAATATAGCCCTAAGCAGTTTGCCACATATTTTATTAGTGGTTCTAGCAGCTGGGTCGCAGTTTATTCAAACAAAAATGTTGATGGCTAAGCAGCCTGTCAAGACGACAAAACAGGGAGAAGCTGACTTTTCACAAATAATGACCAAGCAAATGCTTTTCCTGGGACCCTTGCTGACATTGTTTATTGGAATTAAATTTCCCGCCGGTCTGGCGCTATATTGGCTGGCTTCAACGGTATTTATGATTGTGCAGCAACACTATATGCAAAAAAAGGAAACTTCGGTGCTGGTAAAATAAGCTAATAGTAAGTAGAATTAAATATATGGGAAAAGAACAATCAGAAGTAGAGGAAATAATAAAAACAACCGTCAAGGAGTTATTAGAAAAGATGGGCTTTGATTGCGAACTTTCACTCACATGTGAAACGGAAACAGAAGATGCTGGCACAGAAAAGGAAAACATTGTTTGTGATATTAAAACTACCGAATCCAATTTTTTAATCGGGCAATATGGGGTTAACCTTCAATCGTTGCAACACATCGCCAGGGTTTTGATCAGAAAAAAAATCCAAGACAGAATCAATTTTGTGCTGGATGTTAACAGCTATCGCAAAGAAAAAAATTTGTCGATAATAGCTATGGCTAAAAACAGCGCCCAACAAGCTTTGAATGAAAAACGAGTTGTGGTTTTGCGACCGATGTCTTCCTACGAGCGAAGACTGGTACATATGGAGCTTTCAAAAAATATTGAAGTTATAACGGAAAGCATTGGCGAGGGCGAAGACAGAAGGATTGTCATCAAACCAGCAAACACAATTTAATTTTCAATGATCAATGGCCAATTTTCAATGAATTTCTCAATGAATTAATTTCCAAATAATCAAAACAGGAAATTAGAATTTGATTGTAAATTGAAAATTGTAAATTTAAAAATATGGTTATTGCCAGAAAAATAGCCTATAATGTGGTTGTGAGCAGTGTTTCTAAAGTGCTTTCGACAATCTTGGCGCTGGTTGCCATTAGCTTTATTACGAGGTATTTAGGCAAAGAAGGCTTTGGAAATTACGCTACGGTGTTGGCGTTTTTATCTTTTTTCGCGGCTATTTCTGATCTTGGTCTATATTACATCACTATCCGGGAAATTTCTCGCGCCGAAGCAGACGAAGAAAAAATCTTGGGCAACATTTTTTCTATTCGGATAATTTCCAGTTTGGTTGTTTTTGTGTTTTCTCCCATTGTGGTTTTGTTTTTTTCATACCCAATCGAAGTTAAGAAAGGCATCATTATTGTAGCAGCTTCTTTTCTTTTTTCTTCAGCCTACCAGCTTATCAACGGAATTTTTCAAAAAAATTTGGCGATGGATCGAGT
Organism: uncultured Bdellovibrionales bacterium; assembly: GCA_964567695.1. GTDB lineage: Bacteria > Patescibacteriota > Minisyncoccia > Moranbacterales > UBA2206 > UBA2282. Next base: position 30,566 of record CAZMNQ010000002.1, on the reverse strand, counting down.
GGCATTGGGCGAATTGGTGGGAAAGATTGTGCAAGTTATGGTGGTTATCGCGGCAGTCAAATTGGAACTCAGTTTCAATTGGATAGTTGCATCATTATTGTTAAATATGATTGTCAGCTTCTGTATTATTTATTTTTTATCTAAAAAATATGTGCGGATTCATTTGCAGTTTGATTTTAAATACTGGAAAAGCTTTCTCAAAGAATCTCTGCCAATGGGAATCGCCACAATCATTACTTTTATATATTTTAAGTTGGACACCATTCTATTATCAGTTATGCAGAGTAGCGCGGATGTGGGAATTTATAATGTCGCCTATAAAGTTTTGGAAAACATTACTTTTTTCCCGGCGATGATTGCCGGCTTAGTCATGCCTATTATGGCGCATAGCATCTTTACGGACAGGGGAAAATTTATAGACATTGCCAATAAGACATTTAAGGTTTTTATTGTGCTGATTGTGCCCCTAATTGTGGCTGTGTTATTTTTAGCAGATAGTATTATTGGACTTATTGGCGGCGCAGGGTTCGCGGAAGCTGGAAATGTGCTGCGTATCCTGGTGTTCGCGCTCGCTTTCATCTTTTTTGGCCAGTTCTTTAATACCATTTTGATTGTTGGCAATTTGCAAAAAAGACTGATGTGGACACTGGGAGTTGCTGCGATTATCAATGTCACATTAAATCTAATTTTTATTCCGCGTTTTTCCTATATGGCAGCTGCTTATACCTCTGTCATCACCGAATTCGTGGTGGTGGTGCTAACAGCCTATATGGCAGCTAAAAAATTAAATTATAAACCAGCGATGGAAAATTTTCCGGGCATTCTTTCTGCTGGAGCGTTGATGGCGGTTTTCTTATATGTTTTTAAAGAACTTAATTTTTTTATTCTAGCCATCTTGAGCTCCGCCGTGTACCTTGTCTTTTTATGGATCTTTAAAGCCGTTGAAACCTCCGAAATAACTAGCCTAATTAGTAAAAAGGGCCTACAGGAATATGATGAACTACCCTAAGGTTTTTATTATCATTTTAAACTACAACGGCAAAGATGTTGTCTCTCGCTGTTTGTCGAGCGTGTTTAAGCTTAACTACCCCAATTTCGAGGTGGTTTTTGTGGACAATAATTCGACCGATGGCTCGCTAGAGGCAGCTAGAAGGAATTTTTCCAAAGCTAATTTTATTAAAAATGAAGAAAATCTTGGTTTTGGCGCCGGAAACAATATTGGTTTTCGTTTTGCGCTGGAAAGAAAAGCGGATTTTGTTTTGGCACTAAATTATGATACGGAGGTTGACGCGGATTTTTTAACAAAACTTATCGCAGTGGCCAATCAGGATGAAAAAATCGGCATTCTTAGCCCGGTTATTTTTGATGGGCGCACGAAGCAAGTTTGGTTTTCCGGCGGAGAAATAGACTGGTTTAGAATGATTTCAAGAAATTTGAAAAATGTGCCAGCCAATGAATTTTGGGAATCAGATTTCATCACCGGCTGCAGCATGCTTATTCGTGCGGAAGTTTGCAAAAAAATAGGCTTGTTTGATGAGGACTATTTTCTCTATTGGGAAGATGCGGACTTTAGCTTGCGAGCTAAAAAAGCCGGCTTTAAAACCGTTGTTGTTTCAGCTAGCTGGGTGGATCATTTCGAAAAAAGCGAAACACACAACAGGAGCAATAAGATTTATTGGTTGGTACTTTCCGGTTTAATCTTTTTTAAAAAAAATACGCCAGCCTGGCTACGGCCGTGGATGGGCGCCTATTTTATGGCCAGAAGGGCAAAAAACTGGCTGGATGTTAAATTTAGAAAAACAGAACTGGCGTTAGTTGTGCAAAAGGCGTATAGGGATTATAAAATTATATAATGCTAAATTAATTTAATCCGTGTTATATCGCTGTTGGAGGTTGAGCCTCCATAAGGGAGGCTCAACCTCCTGAAGGTGATACTAATTTAGTTAATTTGGTATAATACAGAATTCTAATATGCTCTCAATTATCATCGTAAATTATAGAAGTGAACAGTATCTGGAAAAGTGTCTGGCTTCTATTTATCAAAAAAGCAACTCGGAGCAACTGGAAATTATTATTGTGAATAATGACCAGCAAGTTGATTTGTTGGAAATGAAGCAAAAATATCCTGCTATTAAGCTAATCAAGCAGGAGAACAATGTTGGTTTTGGAAGAGCGTGCAATGTTGGGGCTGGAGAGGCGCAGGGAGAATTGTTGCTATTTCTGAATCCGGATACGCAATTTTTGGATGATTATGCTAGTCAGATAATAGCTAAATTTAAAGCAAACGCACAAATTGGGGTCGTTGGACCACGGCTTATAACGGACGAGGGTGAAACACAGGAGTGGTGTGCTGGAAAAGATGTGACAATCTGGCGGCTTATAAAAAACAACCTTTGGATAATTGAAAGTAAAAAAATTTGGGAAAGCACAAGGGCAACTTCCGTAGACTGGGTCAGCGGTGCCGCATTGGCGATAAAAAGAGATCTTTTTGAAAAAATTGGGGGCTTTGATAAGGAATTTTTTATGTATGGAGAAGATATGGATCTATGTAGACAAGCAAAAGTGCTAGGATATTCCATATTTTATTATCCAGATATCGCCGTTTTGCACAGTGGCGGTAAAAGTCGAGAAAGTTGGCTAAAGCAGAAATTACAATTCTATAAGTCCTCTGCTTATTATTTGATAAAAAAGCATAAAAGAGGCTTAAAAGTACAAAAGTAAGATGGACAAATTTTTACTTATTATAATTTTATATCTGCCTTTTCAGTTGGCCTTGAATCCAATGGCTGGCGTTGATTTGGCATCCATTCGGGTTTTGATTTTGCTGCTGTTTTTTGTGTGGCTGGCGCAGGGATTAAAGAAAAAAAATCTTCAAATTAAAAATAATTGGCAAACAGGGCTAGTTGTAGCATTTTTATTTTTAAATGTAATTTCAATTATTGTAGCAAAAAATACGGACTGGTCTATTCGAAAATTATTATTTCTTTTTTCAATCTTTCCGCTCTATTTTGTGGCCAGCCAGCTGATTTCAAGCCGAGAAAAAGCACTTAAGATTATAAAAACAGCGGTTTTTGGCGGTGCTGTTATAGCGATAATCGGCATTCTCCAATTTGTCAGTCAATTTGTTTTTGGCCTAGAAAGAACTTACAGTGTTTGGGCTAACTTTATAATAACCCCCTTTTTGGGTAGTAGTTTCAGCGCAGCTGTGTTGAAAAACCCTAGTTGGCTGGTTAATATTGCCGGTCAAACATATTTGCGCGCCACTTCGCTTTTTCCGGATCCGCATATGTTTTCTTTTTATTTGGGACTCTTGGCACCCTTAGCTTTCGGCTTAATAGTGCAAGCTAAAAATAAAAAAAAGGCAGCCATTTTGAGTTTTAGCTTGATTATTGTGGCTGATTTGCTGACCTTTTCTCGGGGCGGCTATGTTGGTTTATTTGTAGGACTGGTTTTTATGGGGATATTTGCCTGGGCTGGTCTACATAAAAATTATAAAGTCATAACGACTATTGTTTTTTTGAGTGGATTGGCAATTTTATTTGTTCCATCCCCTATTTCACAAAGATTTCTGTCTAGTTTTGATTTAAATGAGGGCTCTAATCAAGGTCGCTTGCAAATGTGGCAAAAAGCTAGCGCTGTGATTTTGGATAAGCCATTTTTGGGCACAGGCATCGGCAATTATCCGCTAGAGGTCGTGGCCACCGCCACTTATCGTGACCCGATATATGCGCACAACACTTATTTGGACATTGCCGTGGAAACGGGAATTTTGAATATGTCAGTCTGGCTTGGCATACTTATTTTGGTGGCAGTTGGCTTTTGGCGCAAAGCTAAAAAAGAGCGTCTGTTTTTCTTTGCTCTGGTCAGCTTGATTATTTTTGCCACGCATTCTATGGTGGAAACAGCGATTTATTCACCAGTGGTTCTCAGCCTTTTTTTGATAATCATCAGCTTAAACAACATGGAATTACAAAATGAAAAAACTGTTTAATTTGGAAAATTTTATTTATATTTCGATTGTGTCTATTCCATTGTATTTGGTTAAGTTTTCTTTTTTGAGCCTGCCAACCAATGTTTTTGAAATAATGGCTATTATTGGAATAATTTGGTTTGTCATAGCGCGCCAGGGCTCTGAAATTGAGCTGAGCGGTTATAAAAAATATTTTATACCCATTGTAATGTTAGTTGCTGGATTAGTGGCTTCTGCGCTAGCTGGTGAGGTCTATGCAATTGGATTTGGAATAATAAAAAGCTGGTTTATTATTCCCCTGCTTTTTTCTTTCGTTGGTGCGGAAGTTTTACGCACTAATAAAAATAAAAATATTTTTACAGCTATTTATGCCTCAGCTTTTTTAGTGTCAGTCATAGCCGGGGTGTATTTTTTTCTGGAAAAGCTGACCTATGATGGCCGATTGCAAGCAATCTATAATTCTCCAAACTTTTTGGCGATGTTTTTGGTGCCGGCGGCCATAATTGGGGTGCTTAAGTTTGCAGAAAATAGGAGATATTACATTTTTTCTCTAGCGATTATTTTATTTTCGCTCTATTTCACCTTTTCTTATGCTGCTTGGCTCTCTATATTAATGACAATGATGGCTGTATTTTTTTTACGAAACAAAACAAGAAAAAATTATAATAAATCTTGGTTGATTGCGCTAATTGTGCTGAGCTTTATTTTTTTACAAAGCGGAACAAGCAAGATGCGGGACTTGGTTCAAATGAGCGAACGATCTTCTTTGAATTCTCGCATGATGATTTGGAAGGCGGCTGGCAAAATCATTGCCGATAATCCAGTGTTGGGCATTGGAGCTGGCAATTTTCAAAATAAATATCTGGAATATCAAAAATATTTTCCGCCCTACTTGGAATGGGCTGTGCCAGAGCCGCATAATCTCTTTTTGGCGCTTTGGTTGCAAGCAGGGCTGCTGGGCTTAATTGGTTTTGTGTGGCTATTAATTTTGTTAGGCAAAGAAGTTTGGCGCAGAAAAAAAGAAGGTTCAGTTGAAATGATAATTGGCAGTTCAATAATTTTTTCCATGTTAGTGCATGGACTTTTCGATACAACTTATTTTAAAAATGATTTGGCCGTAATCTTCTGGTTGAGTTTTTTCAGTGTAATAAAAAAACGCTCTAAGAACGGTCTGGAGAAAAGGAGCTAAGCTCCTGAAAAAGCTCCTGAAAAGTTATAGCCTGGTCGGAGATTAGTTCCTCAAGCTAAGCCAGCATTACAGCGCTATTTTATATAGTTTTCTGTCGATTTTATTTATGAAAAAGAGAAAGCTTTCATCGGAATTTAGAAATAAGCTCGTAGCGTCATAGGCGGCGGTTATTTTTTCTAAAGCAACGAGGCGTGTTTTTTCGCCTGTAATAATATTCACTTTCCAAAAAGTATCGCTAGTCGTAAATTTATTGTCATTATAGTCATTAGGTAAAACAACGCCATCCGGAATGGATCCGGGCAAGGCATAGTAAATGTTCTTATTATCTATTGACCAGGCACATTTCGAGATAAAAGATGGTATATCTAAGTTTTTGTATTCACCGCCAGAGCTATTGGTAGTTCCAAGTTGTAGTTTGGGTCCCCCTTTTGTATCAACATTGCTTTCTAAAAGCATATTGCCATCCGGACTCCATAAAAAATCAGCGCCAAATTTCCCGGAAACAAGGATTTTGGTTTCTCCGCCAAAAGCCGGGATGGATTGCAAAGTTGTTTCGACGAATGCATCCGGACTGTTCCAAAAAGAAACAAGGCCGGTTTTTGGAATCGGCGCAATACGAATGTTTTTGGCAGCCAGATCGGTTATTTTTTCCCAATTTGAGCCGTCTGCATCAGCAATGTCCAGTTCACCGGTTTGTTTTTTTGCATCGGAATATTGATAGAGTATTTTGTTATCATTTTGCCAAGCAACTACGCTAGCGCTGTTGTTTAATGTAACGCCTTTTTTTTGTGAATAATCATAAAGTGAAAAACTAGGGTAACCCGAGGCTGTCGAAAACTCTGATAAAACTTTCGTCGTATCGGGCGACCAGAGAATATTTGTAAGTCCAATCAGGATCGTATCAGAAATAATTTTTTTAGCATCACTCAAAATGTCTATCTCATAGACCTTGCCGGTGGATTTGGAATAATATTTTATGGATTTTCCATCAACAGAAAGGGTTGGCGCTAAAACCGCTTCGTCAGTTACTAGTTCAATTTGTGAGCCCTGTTTTGATTCAGTGGTTTGCGTGATAGGGGCGATAACATCTTTAACTATGGCGGGTTGCCCAGATTTTTTTTGGAAGACTAAGATATAAATACCCCAAAAAAGGAGCACAGCCGCCAGCAAAGAAGAGGAGATGATAAATATTTTTTTAGAAAGAGACATAAAAAATCAAGCAAATTACGGTTTTAATAAGCAAGCCTTTTGAAAAGATTGAACGCGCATAACATATTTTTGAGTTTCAGAGAATCCATCTGGTTTGATATGACATTGCCAAGCGGGGGTAATAGGATTTGGACAATCAGAAGAAATTTCAAAGGGCCCTTTCATGCCAGGTGTTGTAGCCAGTTTTCCAGAGCCGGCGCTATAAGAAGCAATTAGGTCATCATTGCCTGTATCATATAGAAAGCTTCCGTATGAAACAGTATTTTCACTTAAGCTATATTTTTTGCCGACATTAAAGCCAGATGAACTGGGGATGGTAGTCTGATTTTTTTTAATGTAGTCAGCTGCTAGCTGGATACTTTTTATTGGATTGGCATTTAGCTCAGCACAAGATATGCCGGCTGTCGCTGGCAGAAATTGCATTAAACCGCAAGCATTTGCCGGACTGGTTATCGTTGGATTGCAACTGCTTTCCGCATTAGCTATGCCAATAAGCAAACACTGTAAATTTTTATCTCCTCCAGAAGCTGATGCAAAAGCGGCAGTATAATTATTGCAGCCTATTGCTAGCGTGCCCGTACTTATTGGTGCGGTGCTTACTGTGCCTGTCGCACTTCCTCCAGTAGCGCCGCCAGTTAATTTCACTAAATCAGGATTAATCTCGTATAAAATCAAATAGGAAAGCATGGCCAGAATCAAGCCTGCCAATGCATCTGTGATAATTCCGCGGGCCTTGCCCATACTGGTGGTGTTGCCAGCGGAGGTCATATACATATAGCCGCCAATACTGATCATAAGCATCGCTGAAATACCAACTGCCCAAAGTCCGAATTGATAAACTATGCCGATGTAGTTATAAAAATTGGAGGTATCTGCTGTTTCGAAACCGGGAATCTTTTCCATCGGCGTATAATCAAAAGGCCCCGCCACAGTTAAGGCTGGTAGAAAAACCAAAACAGAAAGAAACAATAACAATAGTTTTTTTTTATTTTTCATAGCGAAGAAATAATCCTTGTTTTTATATTAACACAAATTGAAACGCAGTGATATGGACAGGCGTCGAGGATTATGGTCGATCTTGTTTTGGGAAGACAGAAAAGAGCATGCCAGTTGAGAATAAAATCAATAGAATGGTCAAAATAATACGGAATAAAAAGTTAACATAGGCTGGTAGTTCTGAAAATAAACTGGCCAAAACCTTTTGTTTATTAATTTTGGCGGCGGAAGTCGGCACGGAACTGAGATGGTCAACCATTTTTATGGTTATGGAACTGCCGACTTGTTTTTCATAAAAAGCAGTCAGGGGCACATCCCACTTAGTATTCAAAAGTTTTTTAACGGGATTAGACTGAGCGTATAAAGACCCGATACCAACGGTATAAGTTTCGCCAAGACGCATGTCTGCCGGAATTGAAATTTCCAGAGTGCCATCCGTGTTAGCAATCGCGGCAGCTCCATTAACAAACCAAGTCGCCTGAGTTATTAGTGAAGCAGGATTGGATGTTGCTTTTAATTTAATGGTGGATCCTGGAAACGCCTCAAAAGAGTCGGTGCTGTAATCAGGCCAGAAATTGCCATCCAAATCAACATAGTTTCCCAAGAGAATTGGAGCGCAAACTGATGAATCATTGGTTTCAAGGTTAATTTTTGGGTCAACCACTTCAAAAGCTCTGATTAAGCTGGCTTTCTCACCGGTAGTTTTATTTGAAATGGCCAATGCTAATGTGTAAGCAGTTCCCTTTTTATCAAGTACTGGAAAATATGCGCTAGTTGAATTAGTTATTTCCGGAGTCAACGGTTTGCCATCAAGTGTCCATAAATAATCAAAATTTGAAGATGCATCGGTCGGGTTAAAAGAAACTCCGACAATTTCATTTTGCGTGATTGGGCAAACAGCTCGTTCCAAACTAGCATCGCAGCGTTCCGCTGTAGTATCTAGACTAATATTTAAACCGGAACTATCAATGGAAGTGGCGAAAACTTTAATCCTATCATTGGTGGCGATGTGAATGGGAATTAGAATGCTTCCGAGACCATCTTTGACAATCCTATTGTTTTCAGAATTTTCTGTGGCTCTCAAAACGGCCTTGATGTAAAAAGGCTTGGACAAATCTATGTTGTAACGGTAATCTGTCAAAAAAGATTCTTTGAAGTTTAATTTTAACCGGATAGTTTGCAAACCAATGCCGGAAACTTGGCTTATTCCAGTTCCTTGGTTCTGCATTTCTCCCAGGGTCAATCCTTGCCAACTATCAGATGAGGCAATATCGGAGCCGAGGAAAAATTGCCAGGAATATTTTAGAAAATTAGTGTCAGCAGCGTTAAGTATGGATGATTGGATTTGAACTGTGTCGGCGCTTTCTCCAGTGCCACTAGTGTCATTAAGAAGCTGATCGGGTGAGTAGGACAAGGTAATTGTCATTTTTTTGTCATTAGCGTCTTCTCCTGGCTCGATCATGCTATTTTTAAGAAGACTATCCAGATCTTTAGTGTCTGTTTCTAATTCTCGGAATGTTCGTGGATCAGTAGATAGTAATTCTGGGTCAGTTAGTGTCATGACGGGAGCCGAAGTAGAAACTAAGTGATAAGAGACGGTATAGCCAGTAGTGCTGAGAGGAAAGTCGGGGTTAGTTATTGGAGTTACGGTGGCAGAATATATTTTAGTGACAACCGTGGTGGCCTTTCTTTCCATAATTTCTTTGCCCGCGCCATCTGCTGTCACAGTATATTCCGGCGCGGAATATGATTTATCTATGGTTGTGATTGTTTGTGTGATATCCTCAGCTGTCGGTTCTTCTGAGCCGGAGACTACATAATCAGTAGTGATGGACTCGGTTGTCGGATTAATAGTTTCAGTAGATGTGCTGTCAGGAAGATCCGTGAGATCTGTTTCAAAGGCGCTATTAGGGATTGCCCACATTGTTTTATAAGAAGCATCCGCTCTTGCGGTAGGTTCCAATGAAACGCCTTCTACGGCGACACTAACTTTGTCTCCCGGTACATAATTCCAAGTAAAGGCTGTTTTGCCTAATCCAATTACAGTTGCTCCATCCGGCGTACCAGTGTTGGCAGTGTCTTTAGAATTTGGATCAGTGCGCCAAAAGCGCTCGTTGCCAAGATCAAAGTTTGTACCTACATTGTATTTTGGAAAGAGGTGTTCGCAGGGTTTAATTTCATATTCATCTCCGGATGAAGCATCATGCAAATAACAATGTTCCGGCTTGTCTTTTTGATCATTGCCACCAAAATAAGGCTCATATCCATCGTGGTCATTGCTAGCGGTAAGATATTGATTGGGCAGATTGCAATAGTCTGGTTTTTCTTCGTTGGTTGCGCAAGCTGGACTATCTGACCCAAGAGCTCGTTGCCAATCAAAATTGCCATTGGCGATTTGGCGAGCAGCTTCAATTTTGTAGTCCTCAATATTGATTTTTCCATTACTATCTAAATCACAAGACCTTTCTTGGGCTGTTGAGCTTGCAGTTATTGTGGCACCATCTCTGCAGTAAGAATGTTTTAATACCCAGGTATAATATAATTCCTTGGCATCATTTAAAAAATAAGAAGCTGCTGCCGTGACAGTCACCTTTTTTCCCGGAGTTGGATTGGTTGGCGCAAAGGATAAAAAAACTTGTGGCGGGGTTTTCTTCTGGCGCGCGACATTAAGTTGTGCTGTCATGTTTTTTACTGTCTGCTGGTTCATACCCACTTTGGACATAATAGCATCAAAAGCCGCCAGTCCTGCGGAGGCGGGATTAGCCAATTCAAAAGCATCCCACGCCTGAGCTAATGGCGCATTAAGAGAAAAAATAACACTGGCAATTAAAAATCCGGCGGAAAGTTTTTTTGTAATACGCATAATTTTAATTTGTGATTATTTAAAAATATAAATGATATAAGCATCTAAAAAAATCATAAAAAGCAGGCTCATCAGATAGGAATATACAAATGAATGGCTTTTGTAGGCAACAATGCCTCCTGTGACGGATAAAATAATGGCAGGCGCCAATTTCCAATCTATGGTGCTAGTAAAAAATAAAAATAAAATAAATATTAGAGCTTGAATAGGCACAACTAGCCAGCCGAATTTTTGGGATAAGGAAAATAAAATAAAGCCTTTGAAAAAAAACTCGTATATAAATAAAATAAAATTCAGCATAATGAGTTCATAAAGCAAAAATAGGCGGAAATTTTCAGCCAGATAGGCTGGAATGAGATAATTATTTTCAAAATTAAAAAATTTAATTAGGATAAGAATTATTAAAAAAGAAATAAATAACATGCCGATGACCCAAGAAAATCCGACCTTTGGATTTTGTAAACTGAAACCAAAGTTGTCCAGGCTTTGTCTGAGGATAAGTTTTATGTATAAAATTGGCAATAAAAGAAAAAAGAAAAGACTTTTGGTGATGGCTTGAAAAGAATTATCGGCCGGAAACAAATAAACCAGAATCAAACATAAAACAACAATCACAGAGCTGACAATCTCTGTTTTCCAATGTGCTAAAAATTGTTTTTGTGTTGGTTGCATTTGTTTGATTATGCTAAATTAATCCGAATATTTTTATAAGGCGCTAGGAGTTAAGCTCCTTTAATTCTTAAGCTGTTGCTAACTCGGGATTTTGTGCTTAGCTTTGTTCTTGTTGGGCTTTTTCCTGTGCGGCTGCTTTTCTTTCCTTGAGCGTTAACCAAAACAGGATGATTACAATAATAGATTCTATGGGCAATAGACCAATAGCTGGCAAAGATTCAACTAGGCTGGCACTAATCAGCAGGGCTATTTTTTTAGCTAAACCCCTTTTTCCGGAAGACCCAGTTAATAGCAGTGTGAAAGCGATTATCAGAGAAACAATAAAAGTAAAAACAACTATTAGAACCCACCCAACCCCCCCAGCAGTAATCAGCGCAGTGTTGATTAAATCTAAAATATCTTTAATAATGGCGAATATCAGGGCGATGCCGAACAACCAATCCATAAAAGGGTCAAGCTGCGCTATAAGGGAGCTGAAATTGGCAGCCGCTTTGATATTTTTTTTGGCGTTGGCTGCTGAATTTTTAAAAGATCCCTTTCTGGCTGCGTTTAGATTTTCGGCGTGTTGTTGTTCGTCTGGCATATTTTTTTTTATTCTTCTTCGTCAAATTCTTTTTTAGCCTCATCTATTTTGAGCATTTGCGACGGATCAGTGGTGATGACCTGGTCTTCACTGTAGGAAGCCACAACTTTGATGGCCACATGTTTGGTGCCGGCAAAGAAAATTCCTTCGCCCACATTGCTTTCCAGTAACAAAAACTTTTCTTGGTCAGTCAGATAAAATGTTTCAGCAATGACATCAATTGCAGCGGGAGATTGTTTCAGAAGCAATTGGATGGATGAGTTGGTTACAATCGGTTTGCCATAGCGGGAAGACAGAAAGTCATTTACATCCTGTGTAATAGTGGTAAGCCCAGTATAATATTTTCGGCAGCGTTTCGCAATTCCAAAAAGGAAGGAAGCAGCGTCATCATATTTCATCATCACCCAGGCTTCATCCACTAGCACAATCCTTTTTTTGACATTGGTGCGCATTTCATTCCAGATAAATTGTAAAACGATATACATCGCAATTGGTCGCAGCGATTCTTCCATGTCGCGAATATTGAAAACAACCAATTTATTGTCGGCTTTGATGTTGGTGGTGTTGTTGAGAAAGCCGGAGAAAATTCCTTCTGTATATTTTTCTAGTCGGACGGATAAATCTTCAGCGCCCTCCATGTTGCGCAAGACTTGATACAGATCAGCCATCGTAGGATAGGATTCTTTAGGCAAGACATTGAAATTTGTTTGGCCGGTGATGTCGCGGATAGCGTAGGTTTCATGCACTGCTCGGTCAAGAATCGAGTCTTCCTCGGGGGTGATGCCGCCGAGCATCAAATGTAAAAGGCCGAGTAAATTGGCAATATTATTACGCAAAATATCTTCTGGATCTTCATCTTCAGCGATTTTTGGCAAATCAAACGGATTTAGATGATTATTGGAATTTAACGATATTTTTATGAAAGTTCCGCCCACAGTGTCGCAAAGATGCTTATATTCATTTTCCGGATCGATAATTATAACATCTGTGCCAACCATCAGGGAGCGCAAAATTTCCAGTTTGACAGTATAACTTTTTCCAGCTCCGGACTTGGCAAAAACCACCATATTACCATTTTCCATTTTGAAGCGGTCAAAAAGAATCAAACTGTTATTGTGGCGATTGATGCCATATAAAATTCCTTCATCGTTGGAAAGATTGGAAGAAACGAAAGGAAAAGTCGTGGAAAGTGGCGCAGAATTCATGTTGGTCGCCACATCCAGCTCGTCATTAGCCAAGGGAATGGTGGAGTTGAAGCCTTGTTCGGTCCGGAAAATAGCCGGTTTCACATAAACCAGTTGAGCCTCTAGGATGGACTCAATGCTTTTGGCTGATTTTTCTAAATCTTTTTCATCAGAGCCATAAACGGTGATGTATAAGCCAAAGCGGGAAAATTTTTCAGTGCCTTGTTGCAATTTGTCGCGTAATTCCTCGATGTCTTGCATGGCCGTTTCCATGGCGGGGTCGCGGATCATGCCTTTTTCTTGGTCAATATGCAATTGTGATTGAACTTGCGTGGCACTTTTTCGCAGAGTTTTCAACACATCATAAGTTTCGATGGGATGGACAAACATAGAAATATCGATTGGCAAATCAATGTTGATGATTGGAGAGAACCAATTGCTGTGCAAATATCTGGGATAAGCGACGACAAAAATAGTCCGGGCCAGGGTTTCGCCCATCTGGATGGATTTGGAATTGACCTTAATGGCCGCCGGCGCAATCAAATCACGTAATTTGGCAACGCCCTCTTGGTAATATTTTTCAGACAGCAAGGTTGCATCTTTGGTTTCCGCACCGGCTGCACTTTTTTTGTTTAAAAAATCTAACATAATATATTTTAAATTTCCAATTTACATTTTTCAATTTCCATTGAATTTTCAATTACTAAATTTCGGAATTGATTGTAAATTGTGAATTGATAATTGAAAATTATTTCAGTTCTATTTGGCTTACATCTCCTAACTCATCCTTAATAAATAAATTAGGATTATAGGAGTTATATAATAATTCAATGAGTTCTTGTGTCTTGAGCGGGGTGATGCGCACACCGATGCCGGAAAGAGAAGCGGTGATGTGATCGACTCTTTGGTAGAGTTGATTCTTGCAGGTTTCAAAATTCTCTCTTTTTTCTATGATGCCTTTTTTTGAATTGGCGCCGGCGAATAGGTTGCCCAAAAGGCTTTTGTTTTGGTTTTCAACCTGCGCAAACGGAACAACGACATAGAAATTCTTGTCCATAATATTGGACACCGAAACTAGTTGGCGGATAAAATTTTTGTATTCGGAAACTTGCATGCGCAAAAGTTCATTGTCTTGTTGCTTTTCTTTTTTGTCGATAAATTTTAGATAATTATTAATATTGATTTTTCGAGAGCTCACGATGATTTGAATGGGAAAATCCAAGGAATTAAGGAAATTTTGATACTGATTAACAATCGCTTCTTGTTCATCAGTTGATTTTAAGTCAAAGTTGATAGCGGAAACCGCCAAAACAGCTCGGAAAAAACCATTTTTGAGAATAATGACATCTTCTTTGACTTCGGCCACATCTAAAAACACCTGCGAAGCAGAGGTGGTGGTTGGTTTAGTTAATTTTTTGGAGTGTAGGGTTTCCATATTATCTGAACCACAGATTAGCACTGACCACACTTGATTTCACTGAACTAAAAATTTTATGTTCATGTGCAATCAGGTAAATCATGCGTTAACCTGCCTGCCGGTAGGCAGGTCAGTGGTTCTAATTACTATCTAACAAATGACTAATAGCTTCAATCTTGCTTTCGGATATTTCTTTGGTTGGAGCTGTCTTTATTGTAGCATTTTTTTTCTGTGTTGGCTTGGTGGAATTTTGCCCATCAGAAATTCTTCTCCAGATATACATTTTGGGCTTGAGAAAATAAGCGAAAATAGACATAATAAAAAATATAAGCGGTTGGCCATTAGGCTTGTAAAAGGCTAGGGCGCCAAAAACAAGGCCAACAAATATGGATGCCACGATGAAAGTGGCCATATCCAGCAGGCTCCACATAACAAGCATAATTGTGCCGGCCGCTGCCATCCAACCAAGTTGTTTGGCTGTGAGCGGGCCAACAATTTTGTCTTCGATGTCAATAAATTGTGGGACATTGAATAAACCCATAAGTGTTGAATTTTAAATTATAAATTTTAAGTTTTAAATCAATGTTAAAATTTAAAATATCAAATTTTTAAACCAGTTTATTTCTAATTCTTTAAATCCACTATATTCTTTGCTGACAGTTGACTATTGTCTGGTTGGCGGTTGGAGGCGGGGGTGATGCGGTAGGGTTGATCATTTTCCGCAGTGGGTTTGACTGTGTTCCAAGCCCACCCAGTCGGTCTGGATGCTACGGCATTAATATTTTTTTTCGGTGGAACAATAGGAGTGGCTGTTTTGAGCGGGGCAGTTTCTCTAATGGGTGGTGTGGGCGTAGCAGGCTGATTAAATTGCGGTCGGAAAGGTTTCATTTCAGCAGTTGGCTTATTAGTAATTGGAGCTTTTTCATAAGATAATTTTTGTGGGGAAGAAAAACTGATTCGGTTGGTTTGTGGTTTGTAGTTGGTAGTTTGTAGTGCGGGTTGTGCTGGTTGAATTATGTTGTGGGGACTATTCTCAACCGGTTTGGAAATTTTGTCATTAGAATTCTGAATTTCTGCCCGTCTGGCAGGTAATGTATTTGGAATTTGATCATTTGGACTTTGGATTTTATTTGATATTTGATATTTGTCCGCCGCGGTGGATGATATTTGAGTGGCCGGCTTTGTATCAAAAGTTACATTATTAACAGGGAATATAATTTGCTTTGTTTTTTTGTTGACTTTAACTATTGTTTTTTCATCGAAAGATTTCAAAATATATGCCAATTTTTGTCGGTCGTTGGCGTTTAGCTTTTGAGTGTTGTTGTTATGAAATAAATAGTTACCGCGGGCAATAGCGTTGTGGTTTTCACGACCCAGAAGGGCAGTATAGTCTGCTAGCCAGTTCTTGATGGAAGGTCTTGCTGGCTCTGGAAAATTCATAACCGCAATTCGCTCACTAGTCACCGCTTGTTCGCCGAGTTCGGGATAGGCTTTGAGCGCGTCGCTTATTGTCAGGGAAATCAGATTATCTGCGGATGCTTTTGGTTGTGAAATAGCCTGAGTTGGTTGGGCGGGCATCCACGGGGACAACTCTCTAGCTTTGGCGATGATATTTTGGTTTAATGCCAGCACAATCTGGTCAGCTACCATTGAATTAACAGACAAATAATTAATAAGAGACACTTTTAGTTGCTCCCATTTTTTCCCCACACAAATTTGCCACACAACTTGCGGCAAACTGTCTCTTTGTTGTTGATTTAGGCCAAGTTTTCTAGCTAGATCAGTATAAGTCAGTGTATGTTGGAAAGACAATAAAAATTTTATCAATTCTGGATTGGTGCCATCCAGAGCGGTGGGAAAAATTTGCGCATTGGCATATCTTTGCTGCCATTTTTCCAGCAATTCTTTTTTGATTTCTTCCGTACCATCGGCGATTCTTTGTTTTTCCGCCTGCAAATCATAATCCATGGTTGATGGAGTTTTTTGCGCATCATTAAATTGTTGTGGATAAACTGACATAATATTTTATCTGAACCACAGGATTATCACTGATCTCCCTGATCTCGCATGATAATCCGTGACTTACTTTTTTTAATTTTGCAAACTTAAATAAAATTTCATGTGTAATCAGCATTTTCATGTGCTAATCAGTGGTTCAGAATTCAAACACAGTGCGATTGTCTTTGATATATTGAATTACATTTTTCACTCGGTCTTGGTTTCGCGTGGTGTTTCTTCCCAGATCATCGTCCATAATCTCGGCAATTTCGAGAGCCTCTTTGATTCTATATTCTTGAAAAACTGAATTAAGTAGCTCTTTTTTATAATCAAGCGGTGCGTTATTTGCAATGTGGGTTATATGTTTTTCTGATAATCCAGCAATGATTGAAGAATAAGAAAAGGCAGAATAACCTGATAGTAATAGTAAATGCACATCTAAATTATAGATATATATGGCTAAAATCTTTTTTTGATCTAAATTATTTTGAGAAAAAAAGACATATGGCATAGCCAACTTTTCTGTTATATTGTCTTCAAAATAATAATCCATTAAATTAAAATACAGTGACTAATTTATTTAGGTGCGTGAACATTTTTTACCTGTGCATAGTCTGATTTTCGTCGAGTCCATTCAGCTGAAATGGCTTGTTTGATATGCGCTTCGCTTGCTGATTGGGATGCATTTTGAACCATTGTATTGACAAAGTTTTGTATTTCAGCTGGATTTGTTAGTCCAGCAGCTGTAGCGGCCGCTCTTGCTGTTGGAAGCGCTGCTTGAGCCGCTGCTTGAGCAGCTGCTTGAGCCCTACCTTGTTCAGCTGCAGTTATATCATTATTAATTTGATCTTTTCTGGTTGGATCTGAAAGTAGCTGCTTATATCTTGCAGCATATTCAATACCGGCTTTTCTATTTTTTGGATCAGTAGCGGTAGCTAAATTGGTGTTTAGGTGTGTAATTATATCTGCATTGCTTTCCGCATCAAGTCCATCAGCAGCCTTTTTTGTATCTTCATCAAAGGCAGAACTAGTTTTATTTTTCAATCGCTTAGCAGCATCCTTGGCCTGAAATGGCATGTGACTTTTGGCGAGAAGTGTGTCCTCAAATTTATTAGTTTTGGTTCCAAGTGAACCACCCCATCTGGTTTTATCAACTTCAGCCGCTCTTTCTTTCCTCTTTTTATTAAATTGATCATAATTTTTCTTGAGATAGTTGAATCCACTAACTCTCTTGCCAACTCCTTTAGCGAATTTTTGCACTCTGCCCACGATTGCGCTAGATCCGGCGATGCCTTTGCTGGCCATGCCGATGCCGACCCAGAGAACGGTGATAGGAATAGCAAATTGGGTCATTGGCACAAAATCGATCATTGATCCAGCGCCAGTATAGTCCGTACCATTTCCGGAAAAAGAAGAAAGTGCTGTGGTAGCTTTCATTAGTTGCATAGATACAGCCAAAACAATAGCCATTAAAGGTCCGGCCATGGCATATTTAAAAAGATTATCCCACCACTCCCCTCCCTTGCTTAAGATTGATCCGACGAATGCTATGGGTGAAAGAATAATTAGAATAGCTAGAGCGATGGTACGAATTAGTAATAAGAGTCCCATGGCCAAGATGGTCAGAGCTAAAATAAAAACAAAAATTATAGAAGCTAAGAGTTGTGGAATTTCTGGCTTGGTGGCAGGGGTTATAACATTTTTTAGCGCATCGAATCCGTCCGGCATTACTCTAAAAATAATATTTTCATTAGTATATCCATTAAACTGCTGTTTTATGATTGTATACATCAAAGAATTACTGATATCGATAATAAAGCGTGTAATGGGATAACTGAAATTCACGAGAAGTGCCATAATAACCAGCCAAAGGAGAATTTTTTTATAATTGTATGATGAAGCTTGAAAGATGCTGGCAAAAGCGGAAAAAAGCAAAACTAAAATAAATGCAATATTTAAGATATCTCGTACAACTTTCCATGAATCAAAAATTGATTGGTTGCTTAATACAGCATTAAGTTTGCTGGCGTCAATAACCCAAGCAAAAAGTAAAATTGAAACATTCAGAATCCAGCCAGCCAACCCTAGTATGCCTACAAGCGTACAAACAATAGGACTTCCAATAATATTGAGTCCCGAACAATAATCATTATCGCCATCAACAGTACTTTTTAATCCGCCATGAGATACTTGCCCGACCGTTCTTGTTGGATCAAGTGCCATAGTGGAAGGAGCGTCTGGATTAGAGACAGTAGGTTCGGTTGACACCGCACCACTTCCAGAATAGGGGCCTGTAGTGGGGGCGGGACCCTCTGATTCAAGGGCTGCGTCAAATCCGGGAGAATTGGCAGCATTCGTATTGTGTATATTTCCAAAAAACAAAACCCCTGCAAAAATTATGAAGATGAACGATGCGATGAAGAGAGAAAGTATTTTATTGTGGCTTTTTATTTTCAAACTGTTTTTGTTATCATTTTTTTGGTGTGCCTATCTTCCATAGAGCGCTTGCGGACCGACTTTTTGAACTTGTAGTTGCATAGCCGAATTGGTTTTGTTGCCGATACTGATTGACATTTGGCTCTGAGCTTTTTTGAGAGTGTCGATGCCGGATGTGATGGCATTGGTGGCAATCTTGCCGGCGAGTGCTGGCGCTAGTTCTCCAAATGTTTTGGCATTGGCGATGACTTTGTTGGGCAGATCTTGCGCGTTGTCCCAGGCGGTTTTGATAGCGGCGCCGGGAGTGACGATTTGACCATTGACTTTCTTGCTTTCAAAACCTTGGCTGACACCAATTTCTGCTTGCGCCGCTAATTTTTTGTTGGCTAAATTTTCTTGATAGCGTTGATTGAAATACAAATTAAACGCCCAGGGATTGTTGATGCCGGACAGATAGATGTTAAAATTGTTCAAATTCCCGCCGGCGAAAAGATTTTGAGAGGGGTTTCCGACATAATTGACCATAGGTGTTGGCTTTTCAATAATTTGTTGTTGGGCGCCGGATCGGAGTTGTTGCATATAATTTCCACCGCCCCATTGCGAGGAAAGGCTGGTTCCGCCAGCTGCCTGGGCAACCGCAATCAATTTGCCATAACCGGGATTGCGCATCATCATTCCATATTTGAAAGAGCCATCTCCAACACCCTCGTAGGCAAGTGTGCCATCACTATTCAGAGCATCATTAGGAATGTAGCTTGCAGCTGATCCGCGTCCTTGTGTGGCTTGATCCATTTCAGCGGCTATATCCAGAGCTGCTTGCATTGTTGGCTTGCCGATTACAGCATCTTCATAATTGCCAATAACTCCGCCGGCATCATTGAACATTGCGGTGGTGCCTTGATTTAGAGCAACTACAGCTGCTTGTTTTTGGGCTCCATTGAGCAATCCAGTCAGTTGTTCTTGCACTGTTTCAAGACCTTGTTTGAGAATGGCAGCCGGAGCAGCATCCCAAGCTTGCGCGGCAGGAGTTTGGGACGGTGAAAAAACCAACGCCGAAGCGAACAGGAGCAGGATAAAAAATTTTAAATTAGTAATAAATTGCATTTTTATGAAATTAATAAATATTAGTCAGTAGGAATGTCTATGCCGTAATCAGCCAGCTTAGGCTGGATGTCGGTATCATAATTTAAATTATATTTTTCCAATAATATTTCGGTTTCATTTGAAAACTCCATAGCCACCTCTATCAAGCTTACAACTTTGGAATAATTTACAACTGTCCGTAGCGGATCATTGATATCAGGAGCGACCGCGCTTTTTAGTTGCAGTGCGTAGGTAACCAATTGCAATCCTTTGATATGTGTCAATGCCATTTCTTCCGGAACTTCCAGATCTTTCATTTGTTCCAGAATTTTTTGCGCTGAAGCTTCAAATCCAGAAAGAGAATTTGGGTTGCCGGATTCGAAAGCCTTGGTTATTTCTTGGGTGAAAGATGACATAAGACTGCTGGAGATGTCGCTGGTTGAAGTGATGGGTTTGGGTGAATTGCTGGAAAAAATATAAGCCAGTCCGGTTATATAGGTGGTTAGATCTTCTTTTCTTTTAATGTCAGCTTTTTCAGAAGAGAGTTTATTATAATTCTGTTTTTTTATTTTGATTTTATCAGCTGATATTTGCGGCAACTCCGCGGAGTTAGCCGCTTCTATGGCGATGGTTTCATCAGCAATGGAAGAAAGCTGATCCACAGTGACACCAGTGTCATCAGCAGATGCGTCTTGCAACAACATCGTCATTTTAGCGGCAGCTTCTTGGGTTAAATTTCGATCTAAAACGGAGATTGTTTGAGGCGCGGTTATTGGTTCCGGTATTATCTTGTCTCCCGGTGATGGCTTCAATGGATCATATCCGCTTTTGATTTCCGCGCCATCGGAATAGCTGTCGCCATCGGTATCGGAGTTGCGCAGATCAGTGCCATAAAGTTTTTCTTCTTCATCTGACAGACCATCCTGGTCGCTATCTAAAAAAATATTATTAGTCGTTGTGGCATTTTCTTGAGCGGTGACATAAAAAGAAAAACTGGCAATAACCAAAAAAGACAACACAAGAAATGGTAATTGTATAGTTTTAATTTTCATAATAAAAGTATAGCATAAAAATGTCTTTTACGAAATATTTTTTATCCACAGATTTTAGGTATAAAAGCGAAAGGCACCGGCGTTGACTGGGAAGATTGATTATTTGCTCAAACGACGGAAGACTGCTAAATTTAAAATATGAAAAAAATAACTGATATAATTTTAAAAAAAATCTCAAAGCATATCGACAAACTGATTAACCAAGAAGTTGGAATTCTGACTTGGACGCTTGGATTTCTTGGTATTATCGCAATCAGATTATTTTTGGATAATTTTATTGCTTCAACGGGGGATTTTAGCTTGATTTCAGCCAACAGCCTGCATAATATCCTTTTTTTTCTGTTGAGCTTTTTGTGGCTATTGCTTATTCTTTCATTTTTGCTTCAGATAAAGCCATTTAAATTAAGCAACTTCTTTTTCTGGTCAATTTTTTTGATTATTTTACCGCCAGTTTTTGATTTAATTAAAACTGGGGGCAGTGTTTTTTGGAGTGGCTACTTAATTAACGGTTGGCGCGAACTTTTGGTTCAATACAGCACTATTTTCGGCAATCTGCCTTCCGGAATCACCTATTTCGGCACCAGAATCGTCTTTACTTTTGCTATCTTTGCTATTGCCGTGATAATTTATGCTATGTCTAGAAATTGGCTGAAAGCTATTTTGGGTGCTTTTTTGGCCTATACCAGCCTTTTTGCTATGGCCAGTTTCCCTTCTTTATTTACTTTTGTGTATTATTTTTTTACCAAAAGCAGGTTAGTATCCGCGGTCAATTCAGTGGATATTGCTCAGTTATTATTAGCCTCACATCCAATTTTAGGACTAAAAGTCAATGGGTTTTTGCAAGAATCACTAACTTTTCATTTAAATTTAGTCTATTTTTTGTTTGTTTTAGCTGTATTGGGGGGGATGTTACTAGTGAGCAATCGGGAAAAATTTGTGGCTATTTGGAAAAATATCCGTTTACCACAATTAGTATATCATTCCGGCCTATTTTTTGTAGGCATAGGATTGGGATATTTGGCCTATCCAAACAATCTAAATTTAAATATTTTCGCATTTTTGGCGGTGGCAGTGCTCTTATGTAGCATTTGGCTGGCGTGGCTAGCCTCTGTGGTGACAAACGATATCTATGATTTTGCCATAGATAATATTTCTAATCCTGAACGACCATTACAAAAAAGAATTTTTACTGTGTTTGCTTATCGAAAATTTGGAATTTTTATTTTCATCCTTTCCATTTTTGGCGGACTAATTGTGAGTTTGAAGTTTGCCGCGCTTTTGGCAATATATCAATTTCTCGCTTGGACTTATTCAGCTAAGCCATTTCGATTGAAAAAATTTGTACTGCTGGGGACATTTATCAGCGCGCTAGCTTCCTTGATTATTTTATTTATGGGTTTTACGCTTTTATCCGGAGATCAAAATATTCAAGGGCTGTCATGGCGAATTATATTGTTGCTTCTGATTTCTCTGACCATATCCCTTCCGATTAAAGATTTCAAAGACATCGCTGGCGATCGAGCGGACAAGGTTTGGACAATCCCGGTTTTGTTCGGAGAGGAATTGGGTCGCATGATTGTGGCCTCGAGCATTTTTATTTCTTTTATGTTAAGCGTCTTTTTGTTGAATGAATTTAAACTTTTTTGGTGGGCGCTTTTTCTTGGCAGTGCAGCCTTTCTATCAGTAACAAACAAAAAAATAAAACCCCGCCAATTGTTTTGGTGGGTTTTGGGCTGTGTGTTTATTTTCGTAATAATTTTGGGTCAGACTTTATTTGTGAAATAATCTTTTACAATGTGCTAGGAGCTAAGCTCCAGCTAGGCCATAACTTTTCAGGAGCTTTTTTTCAGGAGCTTAGCTCCTTAAAGCATCTTGACTAGTTTCTGCCAGTCTGCGATATCTAATTCTTGCGCGCGAGCGATTGGTGAGATGCCAAGCGTTTTTAATTTTTCTTCCACGCTATTTTTGTCTAATTGCAAGCTGCTCGACAGGTTATTTAAAAGTGTTTTTCGTTTAGCGGAAAAACCGGCTTTTACTATTCGAAAAAAATTCTTGTCGTTTTCTTTGTTGAATTTTTTGGCGGGAATAATTTTAATAATGGCACTATCAACTTTTGGCACCGGAAAAAAGGCCTTTTTATCAACGGTAAACATAATTTTAGCGGTGGCATAATATTGGATGGAAACGGACAGAATGCTCTGGCGCCCTTTCTTGGCCACAATCCTTTGCGCCACTTCCTTTTGAATCATTAAAAAAATTGCTTGCGGTTGCGCGGGTTGTTCCAAAAATAACCGGATGATCGGCGAGGTGATGTAGTAGGGAATGTTGGCGATTAGTTTGTAATCGCTTGGCGTAGAGACGCCCCGTCGGGGCGTCTCTACATTGTTTTTGATTATTTCAGGCAGATTTATTTTTAAAATATCAGCGTGAATTATTTCAACATTTTTTTTGTTACGCAGTTTGTTACTTAACAAGTTGCTTAACACGGGATCAATTTCAATCGCCACAATTTTTTTAACATATTTTGCCAGTTGCTCTGTCAGCACGCCTTCACCGGGTCCGATTTCAATGACAAAATCTTCTGAATTCAATTCAGACACTTCAATAATTTTTTGCAAAACTTTTTTATCGCGCAGAAAGTTTTGACCTAATGATTTTTTGGGTTTAATTTCCATTTAATTTAATACTTGTTCTACTTTGATATTATGCAAGATGCCTTGTCCAAGGTCGCCTATTTTTGAAAAAGACGCATAACTCAAATCAATTATTAGCGCTGGCGATCGCGGTCCGTAATCGTTTATTTTTACAACGACTGATTTGCCATTATCCAGATTAGTTACCTTGGCAAAACCGCCTCTGGGAATTGATCGGCTGGCATTCAATTCCCCCCAACCTGACGCATAATAACTGGCATCTCCTTTAGCAGCTTTTCCGAGTTTAATATATGTTCCTTGGACAATTATTTCCGGAGTTGGTTTTTGAATAATATTTTCTTCTAAAACTTTGCGGGAAATTTCTTTATCGTCGTGACTGACAACTTTATAGCGTATTTCTTTTATTCCTTTCTCTCCTTTTTGTTTGATTTTTTTAATGCGCCACCCGAGAGAATCGTCTTCTTCCGGAATAATTTTAAAATCAATCGGCTTTTGGAGCGTTTCTTCTTTTATATCTACGCGAGTGATGGAAATTTGCAAGTCATTTTGCAGGAGGACACTTTGTTTTGGGTTGACCAGATCATCTTCGCCTAAACTTATGCGACTGTCAATAATAGCGTTTCCAACAGTTTTCGTCAAGGTGAAAAAGTTTTTTGTCTGTCCATCGACGGAGACTCTGATTTTAGTTGCACGGCGGATGTTGACTTGCATTCCAGGATACACAGTAGAATTTTCGGTCGGAATAATTTCATCATACTCGTTTAATTTTAAATTAGTTTCTTTTAAAAAATCATTAACAGTTTTGGCTGAGGCAGTAGTAGCAAAAAATAGCCCATTATCATTGATAGATATTGTTTTTTGTGTAAAATTCAGATTTCTGGGAGTGTCTTGGAAAAAAACAAAAATAGCATA
>CAZMNQ010000002.1:0-6248 GCA_964567695.1 uncultured Bdellovibrionales bacterium | reverse complement strand
TTTGTGTAAAATTCAGATTTCTGGGAGTGTCTTGGAAAAAAACAAAAATAGCATAGCTTGTTAAAGCTATGAATATTATAAAAATAAAGGCAAAAATCTTTTTTCTTGAAAATACAAACATGCTTAATTTTCAATGATCAATAATCAATTTACAATAAATTTATTAATAATCAATTATCAATTTTCTGATATGCAGAGAAAATTTAATAATTGAAAATTCAATGAAAATTGTAAATTGTAAATTGAAAATTCTATATTATTCTGTCTTAAATCGATATTGAATAGCCTCGGCAATATGGGCTGGTTCTATTTCCGGACTTTCCGTTAAATCGGCAATGGTGCGAGCTACTTTAATAATACGGTAATAGGCGCGGGCACTCAAATGCAGACTGGTAACAGCGCTTTTCATAAGCGCAACGCAGCTGTCGTTTAGCTGGCAGAATTTTTTTATTTCCGGTCCAGCCATTTCGCTATTGGTGATAATCCGGGAATTGTTGAAACGATTTTTTTGAATCGCTCGGGCTTTTTCCACTCGCGCGCGAATTGACGCGGAATTTTCAGAGGTGAAATCTTCGGTTAACTTTTCAAATTTTAGGCGTGGCACTTCCACATGCAAATCAATCCTGTCTAAAATTGGTCCGGAAATTTTTCTCTGATACTTTATAATTTGTCCTGGTGAACAGGAGCAAGCTTTTTCCGGGTCAGTGGCGTTGCCACACGGACAGGGGTTCATAGCGGCAATCAGCGTGAAGCGCGCTGGAAATTCCAGCGTGCCCTGGGCGCGCGCTACAGTGATGATGCCATCTTCTAAGGGTTGGCGCAAATTCTCCAGCACATTGCGTGAAAACTCAGGAAATTCATCGAGAAAAAGAATGCCTCGATGTGAAAGACTAATTTCTCCTGGCTTGGGATAGGTTCCGCCACCAACCAGGGAAACGGCGCTAGCACTGTGATGCGGAGAGCGAAATTGCCGTTGCGTCATCAAAGCAACCTCTTTTGGCAACTGTCCGGAAACAGAAAATATTTTAGTCACTTCCAAAGCCTCCGGCACAGTCAGTTTGGGCAAAATAGACGGCATCGTTTTAGCTAAAAGGCTCTTGCCCGATCCGGGCGGTCCATTCAAAATGACATTGTGTCCACCGGCGGCGGCGATTTCCAAAGCACGCTTAGCGTGCTCCTGGCCTTTGATAAAAGACATTTCGCATAAATATTCTTCTCGTACAAAAAGACTCTCTAAATCTAGTGGTGGGAAAGGATCAATCCTTTTTTGGTTAGTTAAGTGAGCGATGAGGGTAAGTAAATCATCCACCGGATAAATTTGAAGACCTGTGATGACAGAGGCTTCGGCGGCATTGGCGCGGGGTACGAAAATTTCTTGAATATTTTCTTTTTTAGCGAGAATTGTCATCGGCAAAACACCCTTAACTGGTCGAATTGTGCCATCCAGCGCCAATTCACCTAGAAAAATTTTGTTCAAATAATTAAATTTAATTTGACGGGTGGTCAAAAGAAAGCCTAGCGCAATTGGTAGATCATAAATTGGCCCTTCTTTTTTCAGATCGGCTGGCGCCAAATTGACAGTTATTCTCCCGCATTGATGCGGTGGTTTGAATTTACTATTTCTGATGGCCGCGGCTACACGATCCTTGGCTTCCTTAATAGCGACATCAGGCAAGCCGACAATATTAAATTGATGCAGTCCGGCTGAAACAGCATCAACTTCAATCTCGATCAGTTCGCTTTTGAGGCCGATAGTAGCGGCGGATAGGATTTTTGAAGACATAAATGTCAGAACCACTGATTATCACATGAAAACATTTATTGCACATGATTGTGGCTAGGTTATTTTATTTTAAATTTTTCAGGTGTAATCAGGACGATCAGTGCTAATCAGTGGTTTTGATTTTCCATACTGTTATTATAACACCAATTATAATAAAAGCATCAGCCAGATTAAATAATGGCCAAAAAGGTATTTTAATGAAATCAATTACACAGCCAAAATAAAGCCTATCTAGGATGTTTGAAATAGCTCCAGCTAATATAAGAATTAGTCCGATAGTCTTGGTTTTTGAAATCCAAAATCCAAAATCCAAAGTATTCCAAATGAAATCCAAAATCCAAATGTCAAACCTTTTGGATTTTGACAGTTGGACTTTATTTGTCCGCCGCGGCGGATGAAATTTGAAATTTGAAATTAATATAATTAATATGATTATCCAAATTATCCAAAATATTGCAGGTGGCAATCCAATGCCAAACGCTATCTCCTTGTTGCAAATATAAAATCCGCCCCAGTGGCGGACTAGATATTTGGTTATTTGATCAATAAAAATGAATGATACAAAAAGAAGCATTTATTTACAAATAATACAGGTTCTTGCGGAAGGATTTGTCTTGAGTCTTTCAATGCCGATTTCTTGCTGGCAATTTTTACAAATGCCGTAGATGCCACTTTCCATCTTAGACAAAGCCAAAATAATAGCTTGTAGTTTTTTCTCCAAGGTTATTTCCACTGGAAGATTATCCACATATTCCTCAGCTTCAGTAGTGTTGTCTTCACGATCAGTTCCAATCTCATCAAAAGATGTTGTATAATCACCGGCTTCTTTGTCGATGGGCTTTGCAATGCGATTTAAATCACTCTCCAGAGTTGCTTTTTCGGCTAAGAGAGCTTTTTTAAGTTCGGCTAGTGTTTTTGGATCGATGGTCATAAATTTATAATAGTTAATTCCGAATTATACATAAATTGTACCAAAATCTGGCACAAGTGTCTATGATAGTACAAGGCTTATAAAAAAATATTCGGCAAATGCTTTATTTTTGCCATTCTGGTCGTGTAATCCAACCAAACTGAGATGGCGTCGAAGCGATAGTCGCAGTCTTCCATTTTTCGTTCACGGAGGAAAACAGTGGCAATTTTGGCCAGTTTACGCAATTTTTGATAATTTATATTTTCTTCTGGCAAAGTATCTTTATAGCGGTTATATTCGCGAGTTTTAACTTCCACAAAAACGATTTCATCTTGCTGCTTATCTCGCGCCACGATATCGATTTCACCTAATCGGCGGCCGGAGTCATTTTCAAAATTCATATCCAAAATCTCATAACCCTTGTTTTTAAGGAAATTAGCAGCCACTTGCTCGCCTGTTTGTCCAGTAGAATTTTTATCAGACATATTTCATCCCTACGAATTACGAATATGTACGAATGTACGAATTAATCATAAACATGTTTCGTACATTCGTAAAGCGAAGATAATTCGTAATTCGTAGGTAAATTTTGAAAACAAAAAAAGCCTTTAATGGCTCTAGATGATATAGAAACCTCGGTGCCGAGAGAGATGTACCCGATATAATAATATTGGTTTATTCTAACGACACCGAAGTGTTCGTCAATGTGTAAACGCGTTAGCTCTTTTTGAACCATTTGGTGGGTGAATACCATTTGATTACAGAAAGCTGGCGTGTAATAGATATTACTTAACACATCGCTTTTGTATTCTCCTGACTTTATTTGAATACTTTTTTCTCCCTTACCATTCTCTGGTCATTTGACCTTTGTTTGGAAAGAACATTTTTTACTTTTTATTTTTATTTTTAGTAAAATTTTTATTTTTGTTTTAGGGTCCTTCGGTCAGAAATCGAAGGCGGCGAAAGAACATTGTCTTTCACGCTTGAACAGTAGAGAGGTTTCAATCGCAAATAGGGGGAAATTGCGATTGAAACTCCTCTACCGTCTTTTAGTTTTTAAAGATCTTTATATTATGTATCTATTATAGCAAAAAAATCAGTTCGAGTCAATGCATATTAATAGAATGTCCATATTGCCTAATGATTATTGAATAAAAAAGAATTTGCACAAAGTTTCTCTGAAAAAGAATTTTTTAGAGAAATAAAAAAGTAAATCTCTTTTTAAATTCAAGTTGATTTTCAGGTAAATTCAGGGTTTATTCAACAAGTTATCCACAGCGTAAAGCAAATTTCCCTCAAATTTCCCTCATTGCAGGCAGGCTATAAATTATTTAAAGAACAATTCCGGGTGCAATTTGTTAATTATCATCTCGAGAGTCTTTTGGGTTGTTCCGATTAATAATTGTTTGCCATCCAGGACATAGTCAATGGACAATTTTTGTGGGGAAATCAGATTTTGATATCTGATATCGAAACCTTCATAAATAGTTTTTTCGAAAGGAGTGTTGGCAGCAGCGGATGGATAGACAAAAATTGATTCAAGATCAGTTCCCATTGTTTTTTCTGCCAGCAGAAGGTCGGATTGAAGGACAGTCTTATTTTTAGCGCTGATTGCTAATCCAATTCCAGTGTTTAAATTATCATTAAAGATAAATAAGCTGAATGTTTCATCTAGGTTTGATAAAATTGCATCGGATAATTTGAGTCCTGACATTGCGGCGAAATTTGCGAATCCAACGGGATTGTTTTGCTGGTCAGTAACGACAAATTCAACAGGAGTGGTTATTCCGGCATTTTTGATGTCGGTAGCATATGTATTTAAAGTTTCTTCAAGGGAGGTATTGTTAAGTGTGTTGGGATCAATTTGCAAATAATTAGGCATAATGGCGGATATTTCCGTTGTATCTATGGGCTGTGGTGTTTGTTCCGGATCCATAATTGATTCATTGGCAGGCGGGACATCTTCAGATAGATCTTCTGTTAAAATTGGCGGTGTTTCTTCAACAATGGCAATATCTGGGGTCGTTTGTCGCAGTTGCATAAAATAATAAGCTCCGGCTCCGACAGCTAGAATAACCAGCAGCCCAAGCACAAAGGCTAGAATAATTTTTTTATTGGAAGAGCTTTCTGTTTTCTCTGTTGGGTTGTTTGTATTAATATTTTTCTGAATAGGAAATGGAATGGTATTAACCTTAACTTGCGGTTGTGGTATTTTCTGTTCGGGTATAGGCGCGGGTGTGGCATTTAAAAAGGGACTGCTTTTTTGTTTTTCATTAAGACTTTGACTGAGTGTTGATTTCATTGGCATTTCCTGATCCATATTAATTTTTGCTGTTGGATGTTCCAACTCTTTTATGTCTTTTGACATTGTGTGGACATCAATATCTTCGAGTTTAAAATCATCAGTTAATGGGACAGCATTATTTTCATCTTGATTTTTGAACATTTTTTTGTTTTCATCCCGCTAGGCGGGACTAATTTTTAAAAATAAAATAGAGACAATTTAACTTGTCTCTATTCTACAATGAAATTCAAATTTTGACTATAGGAAAATTTATTCTGCTTTCGGCGCAACAGCTTTCATGGAAAGATTGATGCGGCCTTGGGCATCAATTTCTTTGACTTTGACCGGCACGATATCGCCAACGGCGACAACATCTTCAACTTTTTCTACACGACGGTCAGCGAGTTCGGAAATGTGAATCAAGCCTTCTTGTCCGGGTAGAATTTCAGCGAAAGCTCCGAAGGTCATAATTTTGACAACCTTAGCCTGGAAGATTTCACCCGCTTTGACTTCGTGAGTCAAATTGTCAATCCATTCTTGCGCTTTTTTCGCTGCTAGTGCGTCCGGAGAAGTAATGAAAACAGATCCATCATCTTCAATGTCAATTTGCACGCCCGTCTCATCGATAATGGCATTAATAATTTTACCACCGGTACCGATAACATTACGGATCTTGTCAGGACTGATGTGCATAATAATGATTCGTGGCGCATATTGGCTCATTTCAGCACGCGGCGCTGGGATGGTAGCCACAATCTTATCCATAATCTCCAAGCGATTAATTTTTGATTGAGCAAGAACTGTTTCAAGCATTTCCAAGGTCACACCTTGCACTTTCACATCCATTTGCAAAGCTGTAATCCCCTCAGTGGTTCCAGCGGCTTTGAAATCCATATCGCCATAATGATCCTCCATACCTTGAATATCAGTCAAAACTTTGAACTTTCCGTCCGCTCCAACAATGATTCCCATCGCAATACCGGAAACGGGTCGAATAATTGGCACACCTGCATCCATCAATGACAAAGTTGAACCGCAAGTAGAAGCCATTGAAGATGAACCATTAGACTCTAGCACTTCAGAAACCAAAAGAATAGTGTATGGAAAAACTTCCTTAGCCGGCAACACTGGAATTAAAGCTTTTTCAGCAAGCGCTCCATGACCAACTTCTCGGCGTCCTGGTCCGCGCATTGGACGCACTTCTCCGACTGAATATGGCGGGAAATTGTAATGATGGATATATCGTTTCTTCATATCCACTTCCATGGTAT
>CAZMNQ010000001.1:0-38526 GCA_964567695.1 uncultured Bdellovibrionales bacterium | reverse complement strand
TAGGCTGGGGTGCTCATAGAGGAGGGAATAAAAACCGGCTCGCCAGTCTGGGAGAAAAGCGGGTGATTCATGCGGGCTGGGCCGTTAGCGCGCACCGTGCCGTTTCTGTGCGCCCACACATCTTTGCCGAAATGATTTTTTTCACGATGCACGAAAACATGCGGCATATCATAGAGCATATCAAGCTCCGGATTTTTTCCAAGCGCCTTTTCAATAGACATGTCTAATTGATGCGTGAGGATGGAGCGATTCGCATAGCCTTGATTAGCGGCGGCATTGTGGGAAGTAATAAAAAGCTTGCCTTCCACTGAAGCGTCGTCATAGGCAAAAAATTCTTGGCGGTCTTTGAAAGCTTCAATTTTTTTCCAAAGCTCTTTTAATTCTTTTCTGTAATCAGTTTTAAAAAGAAATTTGCCGATTTCCAGAATAACTTTTTGACTTAAGTGCTCTTTTCTTTTGGGGGTGTATAAATAGGAGGCATATTGACCGAGAAGGCCAGAGCCGGTATGTAAAAGAAAAATATATTGCCCTTCAACAAGTCCGAATTTTTTAGCGATTTCTGAATCTTGAATTTCTGTGATTTTCATCAGATCCAAAAAATGATTGCCAGCGGCGCCCAGGATGCCAAGGCGATATTGACCGATGCGCAAAAACAATTTTGGAATAGCGTTGAGAATGTCTTTTTCAGTGGGAACTTCAGAAAAAAAGTTGCCTCCTTCAAAGGTGTTTTCAATTTCATTTTTGGTGCGAGTTTTGAAAAATTCACGCACCGGTGCGACACCTTTGCGGCAAATGTCCATAATCAAAGAAAGCGGGACTTTAGTGCCGACATAAGTCTTAGTGGGAATAGTATGGATTAATTCTTGAAAAATTCGGTCAATATTGTCGGGCGTCAAATCAGCGTCAGTGAGACTGGTTTTCAGGAAGCGCATGCCGCAATTGGGCGCTGTATCGTTGATTTGGGGCAATAAATGGTGCTCTGAGGCCACCACAGTGCCCGTGGGGTTCTTGCGACCCTTTTTGCTGTGGACATCGCTCATAGCCGCTACATGGTGAAAAATATGTGGATTTGAGGCAACATTGGCAATTTCTTCCAAAGTGGCGTCATTGGGCATCAAATCATTAGAAACATGCAAAATAGCCGGAATTTTCATTTCCGCTCCGAACATTTCTTTTTTGTGTTTGGATAGGGTTTTTATGGAGTACGACATAATAGGACAGATAAGACAGATTTAAAGATTAAAGTTTGGCGTAAATTTGCGCATAGGTTTCGGAAACTTTTTTAATATCAAAATTTTCTTCACAAAATTTGCGGCCGGCTTTGCCGAGAGTGCTTCGTTTTTCTCTATTGGCATAAAGATCGAGAATTGCATCGACTAGTTGCTGCACATTGCCACACTCAATTGTAACAGAATTTTCATCTCGCGCAAACTCTTTGAGAATGGAAATGTTGGAAACAATCGCGGGTTTTTCACAGGCCATAGCTTCCACAACCACTAAGGGGACATCAAATTTTCCGTGCATATTTTGGACTGGAAAAAGACTGATGTCGCAAAGATTATATATATCGGCCATGTTAAATTTTCCATCATCGTGAAAAACTACTCTTTTTAGTAGATTATTTTGTTCTAATTTTTGGATAACTTCTTTTTTCTTCTGGGCATCCTTTTCATTTTTAACTCGCACCGCTAAAGAAAGTTTGGCAGTGGGAATTTTTATAGAAGCTTCTATGAAGGCCTCTATCACATCATCCATAGCCCCAAGCCGAGTATATTCACCGGTAAAATTTATTACGAAGTCTTCTGGAGCATATTTTTTATAGAGACTTCGCGTTTCCCGAGCGTGATATTTTTCCAAATCAATGCCGGGGTAAATTCTTTTGACATTTTTTATTCCCAGTTTTTCCAGCTTCTCCTTGGCATAATCGGAATAGGTGATGATTAAATCCGCAAATATCAGTTTTTTTATTTCTTCATCAGAAAACATATCTTCACGCAAGGTGGCGATGGTTTGGATTGTCTTAGCCCGGTTGTTTTGGATGAAATTTTTTATAACAAAAGAGTTTAGTTTGGTAGGAGTGAAAACAAAATGAGCGATATTAAATTTGTTGCGAGTTATGATTTGGAATATCAGGGAGCGGATTTTTTGGAAAAATCCAAAGTCGTTCTCTGAATGGGTATAAACATGCTCTTGAATTATTTCTCTGGGTAACTCAGAAACATTCCCTTTGGTCATCAAATGAAGTTCTAAATTTTTGTTTGAGCTCAAATCCTTTGCCAGGGTATAGGCAAAATTTTTGGAAGCCTCATCCCATGGGGGAGCGATAGGCCGCGTGACCAACAATATTTTTTTAGGAGTATCCATTTTATTGGGAATCCTAGAGCTAAGCTCTTGGAAATTCCAAGAGCTTAGCTCTAGGCACATTAATTTAATTTTTTATATTTTTATAAATTTCTTTAGTTTCATTTTTTAGTGAAACTCGGATGGTATATTTGTTGTTGTTTTGAGAACTAATCTCGGAATTTTTGAGGATTAGTTCCTTTTTTTCTCCCGCTTTGATTTGAACATCGCCTTCGGAAAGCTTGTTTGTATCTTGCAATAATTCATAGTGAAAATTCGTATTATTGTCAAAATTCTCAATTACAAAATTCAAATTATTTGATTTAGGATCAACAAAAGACAATGCCCACCAATCGGGAGCGGCTTTGTAATCATCGCCGCGGGCAAAAAGATAGATGGAACTTGCCAGAAACAGGATGATTATGAAAATAATGATTTTTTTCTGTTGCATATTAATTGGTGCGATAATAAATATTAATTTCCGGATTGGAATAAATCTGATTAAAGTCTTTGGATTTTTTAAACTGAGCGCTGTCAAATTGCGGATTGACTATGATGAAATTTGTGCTTGTTTGCGCAAAGCAGGCTCGGGCATCATTGCTGTTGGGAGCAGAAATCATTGTGAGAGTGCACATTTCGCGCGGCTTGGTCGTGTCTTCATAGCGCTTGAAATATCCGCGTGAAAGAGGATATTTGTAGCCTCGCATAAAAAATAATTTTATCCAGGAATCAGCGGTGATGTAATTATGATCCTTGAGAACCATATCAGAATCAGTTAGGTTTTTCCCCAGGTATTCTGAAGCATTGAAAGTTTGCGCAAGTGGCCGCAAATCAGATTGATTTTTGAAAGCCAGAGTCGAATCGGAAATTCCATCTACCAAAACAAAAGCCAGGATAATTGTAAATCCGATTTTAAGGAGATTGCTTGAAACGATAAAACTTTCTTCCTGTGTTTTTGATTTTGAGCGAAAAACAAAATAGAGTGCGTAGGCACTGAGGATGGCAACGGGATAGGAAAGATAATTCCCAATGCGATTACTGGGCAGATTTATAAATAGTACATTAGGAAGAGTGGACATAATAAAAATCATTGCGGTCCAAGCAAAAATAATCGTGTAGCCAAAACTTCTTTTTTTAAATCTGGAAGATAGAATTAGGAGGCCGATGAAGCCGAGAGCCAAGCGAGCTTCGCCAATAGAGGATCGCAAATTGGCGATTGTTAGGCCGACGCGCGTGTCTTTGCTGGGTGCGCCTACGGCAGTGTCAACAGCGCTAGTTTTGAAATAGTTAGGTGTGAAGATGAAAAAGAAAAAGATCAATCCAATAACAAACACGCTCAAAACTTGCGGGGAAAATGCAATGTGAAATATTTTAGTTAATATTTCTTTGAAATTTTTAAAATTGACGGCTAAAAAAATAATAACTAAAAGCGCAAAAATAAATAAAAAGATAAAAGCCGTCAGATGATGCGTGTAGAACAAGCCGAAGGTTGTGAAAATTGCCAGAGCCAAAAAAGTTTTGGAATTTTTATCTGGCATTGAAGCGCTTTCCAAAAACTCAAAGGCTCGATAGTAGAAATAAAAGGCCAAAGGCATTAAGAAATTGCCCATAATGTTTCCGATGACGCCGCCACTGACAAATTTGGCTTGCGGAGAAGCGATGGCGTAGAGCACGCCTAAAAACAAAAGTGTCAAAGTTGCAATAGTCTTATTTTTGAAAATGCGCAAAGTGAAGATAAAAACCGTGAGGATGCCTAGCAGGTTTATCAGAAGTAAAATTATAACTGGAAAGGCGCTGAAGAAATCTGCTCCGCTCAGAAGCGCGATGGCGCCAAAAATCAAATGCTCGCCGATGATGAAATCCGGCATGCTTTCATAGGTCGGCAATTGATGGTTTTCCACCATCCATTTGGCCCAATACATATGATGTCCCATATCAGTGGCGGTCGGGAAAACTGTATCGGAAAGATAGGCGGTTTTAATAAAAATTGTCAGAAAAAGCAAAAGCAGAATCAGGACAAATTGATTTTTGGAAAAATCAAAGAGCGAGTTTTCTTTTTCGACATTGGAAGATGTACGGAATTTGTAAATAGCAAAACAGATGAAGCTGAAAAAAAGAATGCCTAAAAAAGTTGAGAGGCGAGTGATGGAAATATGCAGACCAGAAAAGGAGAAATAAATAAAATCTACACTAATAAGGCTGAGGCCGAAGGAAATAATAAAGCGTTCCAGATTGCTGAGAATTTTTCTTTGACCAAAAATAGCCAAAAGCAAGGCGTAGCCAGGCACAAATAACACCAAACCGAGTGCTATGTAGAAAGTTATTTGGTTAAACATGTATTGCAACATTATTGATTTGTTTTTAATTTTAAATTATAAATTTCAAATTTTAAATGAAATCTAAATTAATAAATGTCTAAATGTTTTTATAATTTGATATTGTTTTGTTTATTTCTTCCAAATAAATCTTAGCTATTTTATCCCAACTATAATTATCAATAATATATTGGCGGGCTTTTTGTCCAAAGGCTTTTCGGCCGGAATCGTTTGACAGTAGCTCGTTTATTTTTGCGACATAACCATCGATATTTTCCGGTTCAATCAGAAATCCATCTCGACCGTCCTTAATGGCATCTTTTAATCCCTCTAGGTTGGCAGCGATGACCGGAATGCCACAATAGGCAGCCTCAATAACTGAAATGCCAAAGCCTTCCATATCACCCGGAATTTTAATGTTGGGTTGGATAAACAGGTCGCAAGTGTGGAAGAGCATATCACGGACCGGATCAGTTACATATCCCAATGTCCTAACTCGATCAACTAAATTATTTTCAGCAATGGCTTGTGCAATATTTTCTCGATCAGCACCATCGCCTGCCACGACATACAGAATATTTTTATCTAATTTCGGCATCACATTGCGCACAAACCAAGCCACGCCTTTTCTGCGAGCGAGGCGTCCGGAAGTCAAAAGAATCTTTTTCTGATCTAGTTTTTTTCCAAAAAGTTTTTCCAAATCGGTCCGGGAAAAATCCCCGCCAAATTTATTTATATCAATGCCATTGGGAATAAAAACTAATTTATCCGTGGCAATGCCCTTCTCTTGAGCGACGCGAATTGTTTCGTTACTGACTGCAATTAACTTGTCTATTTTTTTCAAAAAAATTCCAACCCAAAATTTCTGATGCAATAAAATGAGCATTTTTTCATACCAAACTCCCAAAGAATTAGATTTATAATTTATATCTAATCCGTGAATAACACAAATTATGGGCTTACTCGAAAAAAGTTTGAGAAACCAAGCGATAATAGCTAGATTGCCATCGCCTAATAATATAACATCGTATGAATGCAGGGCAAAAAGAGCTCGTAGAAGAGCATAAGGGGCAAAAACAGATAAGAATTTCCGACCGCGCTTATTGGCTATAACTGTAACATCCGCAATTTTAGCCAGCCAAGCTGAAAGTTCATAATTTTGATTTTCAATGCCTCCAACTGTCGGCGGATGGGCTCTGGAAATAAAAAGAATTTTCATGAGCGTGTCTATTTTTTATACTTATCTTTTTTCCACTGGTACAAGAGTTCCTCAGTTAATTGTCTGGATGACTTGATCATATCGGCAATCAGGGCGAAAACAACAAATTGAAGGCCGATTAGGAAGATCGTAATGCCGAAAATCAGATAATTTCGATAGGGTGTTATTTTGAAATCCAATAAATAATTGTACAAAAAAATAGCCAGAGAAATGAAAGACATAAAAATCAAAAACAATCCCGGAACGCCGAAAAATTTCATCGGACGCACATCACGCACAGCTTTCAAGATGATTTTGGTGGAATTGTTGACAAATTTCCAAATGGATTTGGTTATTTTAGCTTCGCGATTGTCAAAATAGGTCACTTCAATTGGAACCCAAAAAAGTTTCAGGTTTTTTCCGATGGCATCAATGATAGTTTCTTGGGTGTAGGTGAAGTTGATATTAGTCAGGTTTAATTTCAATAATGCTTCTCGATTGTGGGCGCGAAATCCGCAAGTCAGATCGTTAGTTTTATAGTTAAGAAAAAAACCGATGACACCAGCCGCAAATTTATTCAGATTTTTTCGCAGCCAAGGAATGTTT
This sequence comes from uncultured Bdellovibrionales bacterium, assembly GCA_964567695.1. GTDB lineage: Bacteria > Patescibacteriota > Minisyncoccia > Moranbacterales > UBA2206 > UBA2282. Next base: position 32,067 of record CAZMNQ010000001.1, on the reverse strand, counting down.
TTTGCCTTCATCTCTCCGAATCTGTTGGCAATGACCATGTCCGCCTTGCCGTCCAGTATGGGTGATAATAATTTAGGGATGTCATTGGGATTAAATTGTCCGTCAGCATCAATATTAACCATCAAATCAGCACCTTCCAGCAATGAGTTTTCAACAGCTTGTTTGAAGGAATAGGCTAGACGGCGATTGGGTTTGTAGGAAATTACGATATCCGCTCCGAAATCCTTGGCTTTTTGCGCCGTGTCATCGGTTGAGCCGTCATCAATAACTTGAATCAGCTTTTCAGTGATAGCAGCTCCCTTTTTAGAATAAAAATCAGCGCCGAAACTTTCTTTGATTTTTTTGATAGTTTTTCCAACGAGCTCATCTTCATTATAAGCTGGAATGTTTATGATAAGTTTCATTATTTCTTTTTAAATATTAGTTGTGGGTCAACGCAATTAAAATCACACTGGGCATTTTTGGTGCCTTGTTGGATCAGTTCCTTGGTGCAATCATTTATTCTGGCTTGGCATTTTTCTTTGCTTTCATCAAAATAATTTAAATTAACTTCATAGCCGAAATGTGGCAAGGCAAAATAGACCACAACAACCAGGCCGACAATCCAGATAACCAACTTTAAAAGACTAAACATAGCGTATATTCTTAATTTATTATAGTGTTTATTTTCTATCTCTATTATCGCAGAAATCCAGCTCTTTAGCAAGCCAAGCTCCGATTTTTTCGGAGCTTGGCAGTTTGCGTATTTACCGGCATTGGAAGTTGAAAGGAGCTTGAAAGGAACTAAGCTCCTGATAGGTTATGGCTTTGCTGGAGCTTAGCTCCTAGCGCAGCTTGATTTTATCGACCGATGCCCTTATAGATAATCCCAAGTTTTTTAATGGCATCTTTATCAAGACAATTTTTTCCGTCAATGATAACTTTGATTTTATTTTTTTTGAATATTTTTGGATCAATTTCTTTAAACTCTTTGTGATCAGTGGCAATGATAAGTGCGTCAACTTTTTTTAATAATGATTCAAGATTTTTAATACTGGATTTTTTCAAGATATGCGGGTCAAAGGTTTCATATTTTGCGCCATGCTCATCAAGCAGAGCTAGAATCTTGAAAGTCGGCGATTCGCGCACATCATCCACATTGGCCTTATAGGAAATTCCGAGCACGCCAATCTTTGTGCCTTTCATTGCGATGCTCAAGCTATTTAGCGCGTGATGCATAAGTTCAACCGTATAGGCTGGCATGGAATTATTTATTTCTCTCGCTATTTTCAAAAATTTATGGTCAAAGCCGGATTTTTTGGCGCGTTCAATCAGATAATATGGATCTACGGGAATGCAATGTCCGCCCACGCCGCAGGAAGGAAAGTGTGCCATAAAAGCAAAGGGTTTAGTGGCAGCGCCCAGAATCACATCTTTCACATCAATATTAAGCTTATCAAAAGATTTGGCCAATTCATTTACAAAGGCAATGTTGATATCGCGAAATGAATTTTCCACAATTTTAACTGCCTCCGCTTCGCGAATTGATTTCATTGGACGAATTCCGCCGTCAACGATGCTTTCATAAAAAGCCACGGCTGTGGCCAAGCCTTTGGCGTTAAAGGATCCAACCACGCGCGGAATGTTGGTGACATTCCATTTGGCATCGCCTGGATTAATTCGCTCAGGACAATGCGCGATGAAAACATCCGTTCCAACTTTATATCCAGCCGCTTCAAAAATCGGCTTCACAACTTCTTCGCTGACGCCAGGATTGACAGTTGATTCCAAAACCACCAACGCGCCTTTTTTGAGATTTCTTACGACCGCTTCAGTAGCGCTTATGACTGGAGAAAGATCCGGCACATACAGGCTGTCCACCGGAGTGGGAACGCAAATCAGAATGATGTCGCATTTCTTGATGATTTTTTCGTCAGTGGTTGCGGTGGGATGGAATTTTGGCAAATTTTCTTCCAAAAATTTTTCCTCAATCGGACTCTTGCCGGCATTGATCAAACCAACTTTATTTTCATCTCGCTCAAGTCCATAAGTTTCATAACCTTTTTCCACACAACGCACTGCCAGTGGCAAGCCGACATAGCCCAAGCCAACAACACAAACTTTTCCTTTTTTTTGTTCTGACATATTTTTTTTCGATTAAATTTTTAACCTCTTCTGTTTATAGAAATTATTTAGGTAACTAAGTGTCATTATATAGATGAAGAGGGTGGTTAGTCAAATCAAGCAGACTTCTATAAAAAAGAAAAGGCCGGGAAGATTCCAAGCCTTTTTGTCATTGCTGGCGGATGTTTTGCGATTTTCTACGCACACACCTGCAGGTGGGGCAGTGGAGATAACTCATCTTCGCGTCTGAAGCCACAGATAAAAATTATTGCGCCGGGATTATCCTCTGGCAGCATCCGGAAACGGTAGATAAAGGTGTGCATTCTCGGGACAATGCTGCGATCGGTGATTGTGGCTACATCACCCTGATAGAGCGCTTTGTCCGTAATTTTATACAGCGGGTGGAATCCTAGCGCCTCGCATTCCAAGGCTTTTTCGGCAGTGCCATGATTGGCGCCACAAATCCCACAGCAATAAATGATCTCCATAATCACATCCTCCCTTGCTCCTCGGCATTTAAATTTTTAACTAGTCATCCCTGTTTCCATCCTAATTTAAATCTAGTTTGATGGCAAATCAAACTCGTTTCCAATCGTGATGTAGAAGCTTCTATAGAGGCCTCTAAAAAATAGTTAAGTGCTTGACCAATGTTGTTTTTATGTGCAATCATAGGCGTATCGGCAAGGGGTGGCTTTTTTAAAAAAGAATATCGACTTGGAGGTTGGAGATGATGAACAATTGGATTTGGCAAGCTAGTGGCGCGGTGTTTTCGGTAGTCTTCTGTCTCTTTTTTAGCTGTTTATTTTTTGTGGCTATTGAAACGAGACACCGAGTTGATGATCTGGAAAAAGTATTTTTTGACGGTCTGGCTGCAGTTTCTTTTATGGGCTACTGTATTGTTTTCTTCGTAATGATCAAATATAATTTACTGCATTTGTCACGAATTGAGGAAGCTGCAGTTGGCGTAGGGGTGGCTATTCTGGGTTATTTGGCGGTTGTATTGTTGAAGGCTTGGTCCGAAAGAAGAATGGATGAGAATGAAAATGAAAATCCAACAGCGTGAACTATTTTTCATAAAAAATAACCACTGTTTGATTCATACCGCCTGCTGGCACTTCGTTTGCCAGCAGGCGGTTTTCTTTTTCTCAAATTTAGGGTAAAATAAATGTATTATGCGAATTGGAATCAACGCTTCATTTGCCAGAAAAGCCTCCACTGGCATCGGACAGGTTACCGTCAACTTTTTAAAGAAGTTGACGGAATTTCGAATTTCGAATTTCGAATTTCGAGGTGATGTAGAATTCATTTTATATTTGGAAGAAGAACTTCCGAAAGATATAAAATTGCCAAAGAACTTTACAAAGCGGATTTTTTTGCCGTTTTGGAAACGAGATGATTTGGCGCGCAAGATTTTGTGGGAAAAATATTTCTTGCCGAGAATGGTTAAAAAAGACAGTTGTGATGTTTTACTGTCTCTCTATCAATGCCCAACCATCACGACGATTGATGTGGCGCATATAATGGTGGTGCATGATATTGTGCCGAAACTGTTTCCGGAATATTTGAATAATTCCAGAAAAAAGAAGTATTGGAACCTGACGGAAAAAGCTATTCGCAGGGCGGATAAAATTTTGACCGTGTCATCGCGGACGGAAAAAGATTTGATTCAGCAGCTGGGAATCGAAGCTGAAAAGATTGCGGTTAATTATATTGATTGTGATGAGATTTACAAAAAAACTGTAGACACGAGGCATGTCTTGTCTCTGCTGCTGAAATACAAATTAAAACCCGGCTATATTTTGGCCGGCGGGGGAATGGAAATTCGGAAAAATGTGGAGGGCGTTATCCGTGCGTATAAATATTTAGTGGAATCCAATAAAACCTTGCATTTTATTAAAGAAATGCCGGAGTTGGTTGTGTATGGAAAGCTCTTGCCTCAATTGGCGCCGTTGGCCGTGGATGCGGAAAAATTATTGAGAGAACTAAATTTAACTCAACATGTTAAATTATTAAACAGAACTCCGCAGGCGGATATGCCAGCGCTATTTGAACAGGCGTTATTTTTTGTCTATCCGTCACACTACGAAGGTTTTGGCATTCCGGTTCTGGAAGCGATGAATGTAGGCACAGCGGTCATTGCTTCGAAGAAATCATCTTTGCCGGAAGTGGGACTGGATAGTATTTTATATTGCAATCCGGATGATCCGAAAGATATTGCGATGGTGATGAGAAATGTTTTGATCAATCCGGAACTGCGTGCGACACTTGAGGCGCGCGGTCGTGAGCGCGCTCAATATTTTTCTTGGGAAAAATTTGTGACCAAAGTTTTAAATATAATAAAGAGCTTATAGTCATTCCCGTGAAAACCTGCCTGTCCGGCCTGCCTGTCCGGTAGGCAGGTAGGCAGGCGGGAATCCAGTCGCGAATCTTTAAGTTTTTATACTAGATTCCCGCCTACGCTGGAATGACAACGCAAATGTTTATAAAAAATAAAAACCAAATAATATTACTCATGGTCAATGTTTTTTTGATTTTCTTTTTAATTTTGCTTTCCAATATGAAAGTTCTGCCGTTGCAACTAGGGGATTTTATTTTCTTTGCAATTTTGACTCTCGCCCTCGCTCTATATCGGCCAGGGTGGGTTTTTCTTTTTTTTGCGGGCACAGTAATGCTGGAAAATATCAATTTGGCGCCAGCGGAGTTGGGAATCGCTATCCGTCCCTATCAATTTTTTGGCGGCCTGACGATCTTGGCAATCATAATCCGTCTATCCACTAACAGGCTTAATTTTAAACTTACAAAATTAATTTGGTATGATTTTTTGATTATAATAATGGGCGTGGCTAGTTTTTTGAGTGTGGCCGGTTCGCAAACCAAAGGCGTTAGCTTGAAACAGTCGGTTATTGTCGTGTCGTTTATCTTCCTGTATTTTTTGGCGCGTAATTATGTCCAGACGACAGATGATCTCAAAAAAATAATTCCTTTTTTTCTCAGTTCTTCCGTGGTAGTGATGTTCTATGGCATCTGGCAGAATGTCAGGTTTTTGCACAATCTTTCAAGTTTTGAAGTTATGCCGGGACGGCCAAATGCAAGTTTTGCGGAAGCGGATTGGCTGGGAATTTTTTTGGTTCTTTTGCTGGCCGCAATATATTCAGTGATTTATTTTTTTGATAGAGATCGTGATAACGCTGTGTCTGTAATTTCCAATTTTCAATTTCCAATTTTCAAACAATTTTCAATTTCTAAATATCAAATTTTTAAAACGGCGTTATATTTATTTTTGACATTGGTTTTTATTTCTTTGATTTTGACTGTTTCTCGTAGTGCTTGGCTGGGGGCGCTGGGAGTGACTGCTATTTTTCTGTTTGTTGCTTTTACAGATTTAAAATGGAATTTTCAACAGTGGCAGTGGAAAGAAACAATCAGGCTAAAAATTAAGATTATATCTGCTTTTATAATTAGCCTTGCCATTGTTTATATTTTCAGTCTGACAAACTTTCAACTATTTAATCGCGTGCGGAGCACTGGGACAGGATTGCAAAAAATTACCATCGCTTGTCCAGGTGGTTTAGACATGGCCATACCTCAAACTGTAAACAGTGAGGATGAATATGTTCGTTATGGTTGCCGTCATATCAATCTGGAAGAAATTGATCAGGAGAAAAAAATTGGAAATATCGTGAGTGAAATTTATCGTAAGGATCCGAATGTCAACATACGAAGCGTGGTGTATGGAAAGTCCTGGAGACTGATTAAAGAGCATCCAGTGCTGGGAATTGGCTGGGGGACCATCAGTGACTTTCTGGGAACCGATGAACGAGGCGCGGGACTTAATGCCAGCAATATCTTTTTAGAAGTTTGGCTAGGCGCCGGATTGTTGGGACTCTTGAGTTTTATAGCTATCTGGGCGTTTGTCATAGCTGCGGCGCTCAAAAATTTTCTGCGCAAAGACACGGACACAAAAACTGCTGGCCTATTTATACTCCTAGGTTTTTTCGCTCTCCTGATTCCCAATATGTTCAACTCCGGAATTTTATTGGGATTTCTTTGGTTGTTTCTGGCAGTTGCCGGAATCAATCCTGAAAAGATAAAAACGAAAGTATAGATTTTGCTTATAAAAAAGCAGATCCGGGAAGGGGGATCTGCTATACGATGATGTCTATGTTACCTCCCTTCACCGGATCTTTTGATCCATATTTTTTAGTTGGTTCAATGTCCGCAACCGGAGATACTGCTCTTACTAAGTGTTTTGGTTGCCAGGGATCTCCTATGGGAGGTGGGATATTTAAATAACTTTCCGGTGCTATAAACATTATCACTTCCTCCGTTGTCTTTTTATAGATAAAATGCTAATATTACACCAGTTATCCATTATAACATACCAATTAGTAAATGTCAATAAAGAAGATTGCTATCGACATTAGAAATATCGGGAAAAAAAGAACCGGCGATGAAGTGGTGTTTTTTAATCTAGTGAAACAGTTTTCTATTTTGGATAAAGAAAATGAATATTTTTTGTTGACCGATAGGAATCCGGAGACAGATCAGGAATTGCAAAAATCCATTACATCCTTGTGTTTGGCGCCAAACTTCAAAGTCATCAGTCTTTGCGAAAGGGGTGCGAATAAGTTTTGGTGGAACGCATGGATGTTGCCAAAATATCTCCGGGAAAATCCAGCTGATATTTTACAAGTGCAATATATCACGCCGTTTTTCGTGCCACGAAAAATCAAAATTATTACGATTGTGCATGATATTTCTTTTAAGGTATTTCCTGAGCTGGTTGAAAAGACGGATTTGTTTTTTTTGCAGACCTTGATTCCTTTGAGTTTGCGGAGAGCGGATAAAATAATCGGGGTTTCCAGATTTACCGCAGATGAAATAATGAAATATTATAAAGTGGATAAAAGAAAAATCGGCTGGATTCATAATGCTGTGGCTGACAATTTTTTTGTGGAACATTCACAGGATAAACTGGAAGCCGTCAGGCAAAAATATAATTTGCCGGAAAAATTTATTCTCTACATTGGAACTTTGCAACCCAGAAAAAATCTGCCGGCTTTGATTGAAACATATGTCAGCATGCCAATGGAAAAAAGAAAAAATATTAAATTAGTTCTGGCTGGCGGAAAAGGGAAAAATTATGATACGAAAATTGATGATTTTATTCGAGACTATTCTCTGGAAAAGTATGTGTTGCTGCCCGGATATATTGCTGATGAGGATAAACCACTGGTAATTAAATTAGCTCATGTCTTTTGCTTACCGTCAATGTATGAGGGTTTCGGGATTCCAATTTTGGAGGCGATGACAGCTGGCGTACCTGTTTTAGCTTCAAATATCACGCCACACGCTGAAATAACAGCGGAAGCGGCCTTATTGTTTAATTTGGATAATCCGGCGGATTTTTCGCAAAAATTGATGCAAATTGTGGATGAAGATTCGACTCGCACTGATTTGATTAAAAAAGGATTATTGCAATCAAAGAAGTTTTCTTGGCAGCAGACAGCCGAGAAAATGCTAGGGATATATCGGGAAACCGCCTAGCGCAACTTTTGATTGACAATACTCGTATTAGAAGTAGAATGTGTATATAACACTATGAAAATAGATATGTTATTTTTTTAATTATAAACAAAAAATCAATGTCGTATATTGAAAAAGAGGTCAAGCATGAGAGCGTAGCTAAAAAGGCTTCGCATTTTAAATTTGTTAAAAAAAGATGGTTTAAGATTGTTTCTACTGTAGTATTAATTCTAGTTATTGCAGGCGGTATTTTCGCTTGGAAGACAGATAATATTCTGCGGAAAATTACTGATGGCGGTCTATTGGATAGTCTGTCTCATTCACTCCCGGGTATTAGCGACTCCGTAAAAGGCGAAGAGGAAGGAAGAATTAATATTCTATTGTTAGGAATGCGTGGAGCTAATATGCCAGGTGGCGGAACTCTGGCAGATACCATAATGGTAGCTAGCATCAAGCCGGCAGAAAACAAAGTAGCGATGATTTCCATCCCAAGGGATTTGTATGTAACCGTGCCTGGGACGCAAGATAAACAAAAAATTAACGCGGTGCATGCCTATGGTGAGCAAAAAGGCGAGGGACAAGGCATAGATGATATGAAAACAATCATTAGTGAAGTGATTGGCTTGCCGATTCATTATGCGGTGCGCACTGACTTTGCTGGCTTCAAGCAAATGATTGATGCGATTGGCGGAATTGAAATAACATTAAGCAAGCCCTTTGAAGAGTCGGAACAATTTAGCCAGTCTCATGTTTGCGACTCGTTCTTTACGATTCCAACCGGAGAATTTGAAAAGAAATATCATCACAAAGAGGATGGGCGAGTGCAACTTGTTGCCCAATATCCATTATGCAATGCTCCGGCAAGCTCTTTGGAGTGCGGTGGTGATTTTATCTTGCCAGCCGGAACACAAACGCTTGATGGCAACACGGCACTTTGCTTCGCCAGAGCCAGATATACATCCAGTGACTTTGAAAGAGCGAAAAGACAACAGGAAATTATTCAATTAGTTAAGAATAAAATAATGAGCGCCGGAACATTGATGAATTTCAGCAAAGTGAATGGTATTTTGGATAGTCTTGGCAACAATGTAAAAACGGATATGCAAGCTTGGGAATTGAAGAGTTTGTATGGTATTTATGCTGGCATGAAAGATCCGCAGTTATATCAAAGGGTAATGGAAAATTCAGAAGAAGGATTGCTATATAATCCGCCAGAAAGCAGCACAGGCTATATTCTGCTGCCAATCGGCGATAATTATGACAAGATTCACGATGTAGTTAAAAATATATTTACTTTGCCGCCTCAATCCGATATTAAGCCTAAGGTATAATGATAATGGAACTTTCCATAATAATCACTAATTACAAAGCGCCGGAGCTTCTTAAGGTTTGTATTGATTCAATTCTGAGAAACATCGAAATCAAAGAATTTGAGATTATTGTGTCTGATAGTGCGACTGAGGAAGACACTGAGCTGATGATGCACGGAGATTTTCCGGATATAAAATTCTTTTCCTCCAAAGAGAACATCGGTTTTAGCCGGTTAGTTAATAAGGGATTGGAAGTTGCGCAAGGCAAATATATCCTCATCCTCAATGGCGATATCATCGTAAAAAAATTATCCATTGAAAAACTTTTGGAATATATCAAGAATCATCCGGAAGTGGGCATTGTCGGGCCGCAACTATTGAATTTCAATGAAACCTTCCAACCTTCAACCTTTCGCTTCTATACGCCGCTGACAGTTATTTATCGACGGACTTTTTTAGGTAAGTTTGGTTTTGCCAAAAAACATCTAGATCGATTCCTAATGAAAGATTTTAACCACCAAAGCGTCCGCGAAGTTGATTGGATAATGGGATCATCATTAATGACCAGCCGGAAGGCGGTTTCCAAAGTCGGCCAAATGGATGATCGGTTTAAAATGTATTTTGAAGACACGGATTGGTGCCGTCGATTTTGGGAGAATAGATATAAAGTCGTATATTTTCCAAAAACGCAAATGTATCACTATCACGGACGAGGCTCCGCAGGCAAGGGAGTTATTAGATTGCTTTTATCGAATAAATTAACTTGGATCCACATTTCAAGCGCCATTAAATATTTTACGAAATATGCCGGCAAACCGCTGCCAAAACATAATTAAATTACTGTGATAAAATAACTATGCAAGAAGAGCAGGTAAAACAATTAATGAGCGAGGAAATAAATCACAAGCTTTTCAAAAAGTATTTTTTGTTTTTTGTTGTGTTATTTTTGCTGGTCGGAAGTTTTTGGATAGGTTATGTCAGTGGAAGCGCGTCAATAAAAAACATTAATCAAACTTATCCAATCGGTTCAACTACAATTGAAAACAAACTTTCAGCGGATAAGAATTTGGACTTTTCTCTTTTTTGGAAGGTTTGGGATTTGCTCAAGGAAAAATATGTCGATCAGAGCTCTCTTGATGCTCAAAATCTAGTTTACGGGGCAATTAATGGAATGCTAAAGGCTACGGATGACCCATATACAACCTTTTTCAATCCCAAAGAAACGAAAGAATTTTCTCAAGACATCAGCGGCAGATTTGAAGGCATTGGAGCTGAGCTGGGCATAAAGGAGGACATTTTGACGGTTATCGCTCCTCTTGACGGTTCACCGGCACAAAAGGCCGGCTTGATGGCAGGGGATAAAATTATAAAAATTGATGACAAATCAACGGCTGATGTGACAATTGATCAGGCGGTCGATTTGATTCGCGGAAAAAAAGGCACGGAAGTCATTCTGACAGTTTTACATAGCGGTGATCAAGAAACAAGAGAAATAAAAATTACGCGCGATACGATTGAAGTAAAAAGTGTAAAAGTAGAATTCAAGGATAATGACATTGCCTATCTAAAGATAAATCAGTTTGGAGAACAAACAACCACGGAATTTAATGTGGCAATGAATCAAATAATCGCGCGAAACTCAAAGGGCATTATTTTGGACTTGCGAAATAATCCGGGAGGCTTCTTAGATAAGTCGGTTGAGATTGCCAGCAAATTAATTCCCAAAGGCAAGGTCGTCGTGACCGAAGAAGATGGCACCGGCAAAAAAAATAATATCTATACAACTGGCGGAGATAAGCTTAGTGATATTCCGATTGTCGTTTTGATAAACGAAGGTAGTGCCAGTGCTTCCGAAATCTTAGCGGGTGCGTTGCGCGATAACAAAGGCGTACAGCTAATTGGAAAGAAGTCATTTGGCAAAGGTTCCGTGCAGGAGCTGATCAGTCTGCCAAACAATTCCAGCGTCAAAATAACCGTCGCCAAATGGCTGACGCCGAATGGCGACTATATCATGGAAAAAGGCATTAATCCTGATATCGAAGTTGACCTGACTATCGATGACTACAAAAATAATCGCGATCCGCAATTGGATAAGGCAATGGAGAAAATCCAAGAAATAATAGAAAAATAGGTTGTTTATTTCGATTTGCCATCCGCCCAATCTTTGCTATAATAGTATAAACATATGAAAATTATTTTATTACAAGATGTGAAAGGTTTGGGGAAGAAGGGTGAAGTGAAAGAGGCGGCTGAGGGCTATGCTAGAAATTTTTTGTTTGTGAAAAAGTTGGCGGAGATTGCAACTGAGGATGGCGTGAGAAAAGCGGAGGTTATTAAAAAGAAACAAGTAGAAAAAGAGCAGATGGATTTGGAAAAAACTCAGGAGCTGGCCGATCAGTTGGATGGAAAAGCGGTTACAATTAATGTGAAAGAAAAAGACGGCCGACTTTTTGGTTCAGTGAATATAAAAGATATATTAAGAGAGTTGAAAAAGGAAGATATTGTCGTATCTGACTCAGCGATTATATTGAACGAGCCAATTAAAGAGTTGGGGGAATATGAAGTGAGAATTGAATTGGATCATGGTATTGAGGCGTCTTTGATGGTGCTCGTGGAAAGCACAAATTAGTTCGCATTTAAAAGAAACAAAATCATTTTTTTTGAAAATCAGATAAAGTCGCGGGGAAGGCGATTTTTTCATTTGTAAAAATTAATTTATTTTTATTTTTTAATAACATTATGAAAAACCGAAAGTACATTTTCGTGGTGGGGGGAGTTATGAGTGGAGTGGGGAAAGGAGTTACAACTTCGGCGGTCGGAGCAATTCTAAAAGCGAGGGGGTTTAATGTTACCGCATTAAAAATCGATCCATATATCAATATTGATGCCGGAACAATGAACCCGACGGAACACGGAGAAGTTTTCGTGCTGGCCGATGGCGATGAAACTGATCAAGATATGGGAAATTATGAAAGATTTTTGGAAGTTGAACTTCCTCGCGATAATTATATGACGACTGGCCGTGTGTATGAGGCCGTCATCTACAAGGAAAGAAACCTTGAATACAAAGGCAAGTGCGTGGAAGTTGTTCCGCACATTCCAATGGAAGTGATTGACCGGATTGAAAAAGCTTCTGAAAAGGCTGGTTCAGACATCAGCATCATTGAGATCGGCGGCACGGTGGGAGAATATCAAAACATTCTTTTTCTCGAAGCGGCTCGCATGATGAAAATTAAATATCCGGATGATGTCTTGACTATCATGGTCAGTTATTTGCCATTGCCTTCGAAAGTCGGCGAAATGAAAACCAAACCGACACAATATGCCGTGCGAACTTTGAATGGCACGGGAATCCAACCTGATTTTATTATCGCGCGCGCTGAGACTTTTTTGGATCAGAGAAGAAAAGAAAAAATTGCGATGTTCTGCAACATTCCTGAACGCGATGTGATTTCCGCACCGGATGTTGATAGTATTTATGAAGTGCCGATTAATTTTGAACGGGATGATTTGAGCCGTTTGATTTTGAAAAAACTCGGGCTTAAATATAATAAGACAGACTTGAAGAAGTGGTACGATTTGGTAGAGCGAATTAAGAAACCAAAGGGAACCGCTAAGATTGCGATTGTGGGTAAATATTTCGGTACGGGAGATTTCGTTTTGTCCGATGCCTATATCAGTGTGATTGAGGCAGTGAAGCACGCTTGTTATCAAAATAAGGTTAAACCGGAGATTGACTGGCTAAGCAGTGAGACTTATGAAAAAAATCCGGAGGAGTTGGAAAGCCTAAAACAATATGATGGCGTAGTTATCCCGGGTGGATTTGGTTTTCGGGGAATTGAAGGTAAAATCCTAGCCATTGAATTTTTGCGAACGCATAAAATTCCTTTCCTGGGACTTTGCTATGGAATGCAATTGGCGGTAATTGAATATGCCCGCAATGTTTTGGAACTCAAGGATGCCAACACCACTGAAGTTGATCGAAAAACAAAAAATCCGGTTATTGATATTATGCCGGAGCAAAAAAAGAATTTGGCCGATGGCAATTATGGAGCAACAATGCGACTCGGTGCTTATCCAGCTAATTTGAAAAAGGGCAGCCTTGCCAACAAGGCCTATGGGGCGACGAAAATTTCCGAAAGGCATCGGCATCGCTGGGAGGTTAATCCGGAATATATTGAAAAATTGGAAAAAGCGGGAATCGTATTTTCCGGAAAATCACCGAATGGCAAACTGATGGAAATCACTGAATTGCCAACAACGGTTCATCCATTCTTCCTAGCGACGCAATTTCATCCGGAACTGCAAACCAGTCCACTCAAGGGTCACCCATTATTCAATGAATTTATCAAAGCCGGACAAACCTTAAAAAAGAAGAAATAGACACAATAAAAAAATCCTCTCAAACTATTGAGAGGATTTTTTATGCAAAGATAGGTCTATTTTTTATTGCTAATTTTTCCTGCCTTTGTTTTTGCGCGAGCAACTTTCGTTTTTTCAACAACAGGCTCTGCCACGACAACTGAAACAAATCTTTTCTGTTCAAGATCTCCGGTGAATGTTCGCACTTTCTTTTTGGAGAATTTTACAACTCCATCAATCATGGAATAGAGTGTATCATCCTCGCCTTGCTTCACATTTTTTCCCGCTCTCCATTTTGTTCCGCGTTGGCGGATAATGATGTTTCCAACTTGAACTTTTTGTTCTCCGAAAATTTTAACGCCGAGTCGTTTCGATATGGAATCTCGGCCCAGTTGGGTGGATCCACCGGCTTTTCTATGTGCCATAATATTTTACTTTAAGGGTTATAACTTTTTATAATTTTGTTCTCGCCAAAGCATTTGTCCATCACCACAACACCTTAGTACATAACGAGATTTATTATAGCAAAATATGCTATAATGTCAAATAGCATGACAGTAGAAAGTGAAAAGTTCATAAAACTCATAAAATCTGCTTGGACAAAGTATGAGTATAAAATAATCCTAATCATAGGATTTTTGCTGGTGGCTATTATTTCGTTCGAAGTCGGTTATATGCAGAAAAAAGCCGCTAAAGCCAGCCCGATAATCATCGAGAAAGCCCCTGAAAACCCAAAAATTGGCCTAGAAGGGCAGGCTGATGGTATAATGGCATCAAATAGTGCTCCTGACCAAAAACTGTCTACTGGGGCTGATTCTCAAGTGCCTCAAAATAAGCAAAGCTGTGCCTTTGTAGGCAGTAAAAATTCTAACAAATATTACCCGCCAACCTGCTCCTATGCCAAAAGAATAAAGCCGGAAAATTTGGCTTGTTTCAAAACTGAGCAGGAGGCGACCGCCCAAGGTCGGATCAAAAGCACCGGATGTAAATATTAAAAAATAAACTATGAACAAAAAAACTATCATCATTTCATTGGGAGGATCATTGATTGTGCCGGAGGAAATTGATTGGAAATTTGTGAAGAAATTTAAGGTGCTGATTGAGGAGCAAATTAAAAAAGGCTATAAATTTATTTTGATTACCGGCGGCGGCAAGACAGCTAGAAAATATATCGAGGCAGCGGCCAAAATTGATGGCATCACAAGCGATGACAAAGACTGGATTGGCATTCATGCCACCCGAATGAACGCGCATTTTATCCGTACAATTTTTCGCAAGCACGCGCATCCGAGAATCAATAAAAATCCGCATGACCTGGAAGATTTTTATAATTTCAAAGAAGATATTTTAGTGGCGGCCGGTTGGCGTCCGGGATTTTCCACCGACTTTGACGCCGTGCTTTTGGCCAAATATTTGGGCGTTAAAACACTCATCAATCTTTCTAATATTGATTTTGTTTGCGACAAGGATCCGAAGAAATTTCCTGATGCAAAAATTATCGAAGAAATTTCTTGGGCAGATTTTCGCAAGATAGTGGGGGACATTTGGGACCCCGGTATGAACGCACCTTTTGATCCAATCGCTTCCAAAGAAGCGCAAGAAATTGGCCTGGAAGTGGCCATTATGAATGGACAAAATTTGCCTAATCTCAAGAAATATTTGGAAGGTAAAAAAGCAAAGGGAACGATTATAAAATAGAAGTGAAATATTTTAAAATAACTGTTGTAGTATTAAATTACTAAAGGGCTAGGTGATCGCATAATAGAAAGTTTTTCAGTTGTCCGGGTGATACTGTTGAAAATTTTTCTGTTCATCGATTGAGTCCGGCCCGTCTAAAATCAATTTTCTTCATTAAATACTTACTAATAAAAAGTCCTCGACTTATGAGAACTTTTTAATTTATTATTGATTTATTTCTTTTTAACTGCCAAGGTTTTTGTTTCTTTGTCAACTACTTTAGCTTTTTCAATTTCTGTTTTAGCTTCGAACGGTAAGACGCCTAAAATGTTTTTGAGCGCTACGCCATCAACTTTCAAAACAGATTCCCATTTATCGAGTGGCTCCAGAATTTCCCGAATTTTTTTCTCATCGTATTTGTAGGTCTTGCGCAAAGAGCGGGCGATAATTCCTTGTTCACCGAAAACCCTTTCCACACCCTCCTGCTCCATATATTGCAAAATCTTTTCTTGAATTTCACCCAGGCGGTCTTTGGTGATGGAAATGGCGGATTTTAACTCAACATATTCGCCGATAGCAGAGTTTATTTCCTCTATGTCAATTTTGCGCAGTTCTTTGAATTTGTGTTTCCACATCGGACAGATATTTTGATAGCCGCACCAATCGCAAAGCGGAGTGATGTTGGGTTCAAATTTTTCCTCCTCGATCAACTTTATGGCATCTAAAAACAGTTGTTCGCTTTTTTTCAATTGGTCAATAGTGCGTGTGGCAGAAAGTTTCACGCCGTGTTTGAGATAATAGAGACTGACTTTGATCTTATCAATGTTTTCAATTTCTTTCGGATAACGCGACAGAAAGGCCTGTAAATAGACAGAAAGCTGCAAATCATTGTCCACCTTGTCTTGAGATGGCATTTTTTTGGTGGTTTTATAATCAATAATTTCATAACCATCCTCAGTTTTGTCGATTCTATCTATAATTCCTGAAATAATGTGAGTTTGTCCATTTGCCCCGCAATCCGCCGCGGATTTTGCGGAGATTTCAATTTGAAAGCGTGATTCCAAATCAACAATATTGAAATTAGCCGGATTATTTTTTTGATAATAATCCTGGATAATACGAACACCTTGAGAAAATGCCGCGCGTTCCTCATCGGGATTGTCAAAAACCGCCGGATTCCAAGCATTGGAAAAATGTTCCAGTGCCTGATCAATGGTAGGCGACAGAATACCGGGCGTATGCACGAATTTCATGGTTTCATGAATTGTGGTGCCAAAAACCGCTTCCTTGGATTTGGGAGTTTTGATATGGTCAATGTTCTGAAATTTATATTTCAGCGAGCAGTTTTGATAGGTATCGAAGGCAGAATAAGATATTCTCATAAGCGTAACTTAATTGTAGTTTAAATGGTTTTTTGGGTCAAATTTGACAGGATGACAAAAATTAAAACTTATAGTATAATTTGTGAGTATTTAAAAAAAATAAAATCAAAAAAAATGTTCAAAGATGTGCGAGCGCCAAAAATTGATGAAATGTTTCGATTTGCAGCTACGGTTGTGGTTATCGTATTTTTAATCGTAACTGTTGCCATATCCTATGAAATCAATCAATTAATATCCTAGATTCTGAAGACTTGACTTAGTTCAGGTTTTTTTGTAAGATAAATGTATACTAATTTGGTAGGAGATTCAAAACATGAAATTTTCCACAAAAGCCGAATATGGACTGAAGGCAATGGCTAATTTGGCCAAAAATGAGACTAAAACTAAGAATATCAAATTGATTGCTAAGGAAGAATCAATTTCTATTAAATATCTAGAGAGACTTTTGAATGTTTTGCGCAAGCATGATTTGGTTGAAAGTTTTAAGGGAACGCGAGGAGGATATACCCTAAAAAAACCGGCTAATAAAATAAGTGTGGCGGATATTGTCATTGCGCTAGAAGGTTCAATTGCGCCAATGAAATGTGTGGAATCGGTGTGTCGAATGGAAAAATCCTGCTCCTCAAAGATTGTCTGGGAAGTGCTTGGCACACAAATAGAAAAAACATTAACTATTATAAAATTAAGCGATCTAACAAAATAAAAAATAGGGGCTAATATGGAATCCTAGAGCTAAGCTCTTGGATATCCAAGAGCTTAGCTCTAGGAACTCTTATGAAAAAAATCTACTTAGATTATGCCGCCACTACGCCTGTAGATAAAGATGTATTGAAAGAAATGCTGCCATATTTTTCCGAAAAGTTTGGCAATGCTATGTCAATTCATTCTTTTGGGCAAGAGGCTCTGCAAGCTGTTGATGTGGCTCGAGGAAAAATCGCTAACTTTTTTGGCTGCACGCCCGCAGAAATAATTTTTACCAGTAGCGCTACCGAAGCTAATAACCTCACGGTGAAAGGTGTCCTAAAATCATATTTTTCAAAAACTAAAAATGCCCAGAAAAAACCACACATTATCACTTCTGCTTTTGAGCATCATTGTGTTTTAGATTCCTGTAGGGCAGCTGAAAAAGAAAACCTAGTTGAAGTGACTTATATTAAACCGGGGAAAGACGGAATAATAAAAGTCAGTGATATTAAAAAAGCCATAAAATCTAATACGCTTTTGATTTCAATAATGTATGTTAATAACGAGATTGGCACAGTGCAGCCTATTGAAAAAATTGGCAAACTGGTGAAAAAAATGAATACAACCAGAAAAGAAAATGATTTTAAAATTGTATTCCATACAGATGCCACACAGGCCATTAATTATTTTAATTGCAATGTTGATAAGTTAGGTGTGGATTTGCTTTCAATGTCAGCGCATAAGATTTATGGGCCCAAGGGAGTTGGTATGTTATATATTAGAAAGGGGACTGCAATCAGAAAAATTCAAGATGGCGGCGATCAGGAATATAAAATGCGTGCTGGCACGCACAATGTCACAGGCATTGTCGGATTTGGAAAGGCCATAGAAAAAATCCAAAATCCAAAATCCAAAATCCAAAATCGAGAAATATTAAAACTAAGGGACTACTTAATAGAAAAAGTTTTGCGCGAAATTCCAAATGCGATTCTTAATGGATCAAAAATAAAGCGTTCACCAAATAATGCCAATCTTTCATTCAAGGATGTGGAAGGGGAGGGATTATTGCTTTCATTGGATATGGAAGGCGTGGCTTGCTCAACAGGATCCGCTTGCTCATCTGGCGCTCTTTCGCCCTCACATGTGCTTTTGTCTATCGGGCTAAAGGCAGAACAAGCTCACGGTTCATTGCGTATGACACTAGGTAAATACACAACCAGGGAGGAAATAAATATTGCCGTAAAGAAATTAAAAGTTATCATAGAGAGGTTGCGAAAAATTTCCGGTAATGTTTTGGGAGAATATTACTCTAAATAGAGCCGATTTGAATATACGAATGTATGCGAATCTACGAAAATAAAATACCAAAAAGTTAATTAATAAAAAATACGAAGTTAATGGTTCGTAAATTCGAATTCCATTCGTAGTTTCGTATCGGTATAAATATTATGCAATACTCAAAAAAAGTTTTGGAACATTTCACTCGACCACACAATCAAGGGGTGATTAAAAATGCTTCCGGTGTTGGCATGGTTGGCAATCCGGTCTGTGGAGACTTGATGAAAATTTATATCAAAGTAAAAAACGACAAAAAGCGCGGAGAAGTGATTGATAAAATCGGCTTCGAAACCCTAGGCTGCGCCTCGGCCATTGCAACTTCATCAATGGTAACTGATCTGGCCTTGGGTCAAACAATTGAAGATGCTATGAAAATTACGCGTAATGATGTGGCTGACGCGCTAGAGGGCTTGCCACCAATCAAAATGCATTGTTCAAATTTAGCCGATGAGGCCTTACACGAAGCCATAAAAGATTACCAAAATAAGAAGTAGCTTCCATCATTTTAAATTTAAAATTATTTATATATGGCCTATCGAGTTACGCCAAATCTAATGTTCCCAATTGGAAATTTTAAAAACATTTCCTCTGGTTTTGGCGAGGTGAATGTATATGATAAAAAATTGTGGGGCAAACATTTAGGTATTGATATATCCGCCACACACGATACTAAAGTTTTTTCAACTGGACGAGGCATCGTAGTATACTCAAAACTTCATTCTGGAGAAATTTCAGAAAGCGGAGAAATCCTAAAAAGAAATTGGGGTGGCATTGTCATTATTGCGCACAAAGAACCAAAAACAAAAGAAGTTTTTTATTCCCTGTATGGTCACCTGGGCAAGCGCTTTGTTAAAAGAGGTGATGCGATTGAGATGGGTGGACTCATCGGAACCATCGGAAAGAGCCTAAGTGAGTCTAATGGGGCATGGGAAGAAGAGCATTTGCATTTTGGTATTTATGCTGGACCATTTCATGGAAAAGTTTTACCAGGATATTATAAGATGGTGGATTCGGAGAGCTCGACAGAGCTGGAGTATTGGAAAGAACCGATTAGTTTTATAAAAAACTATAATCCAAATCAGGGCGTAGTTTAGGTTTTAATTAAGAGGGAAGGGTGCTTCTTGAAATATGGAGAGTGTCGCACATCATAACTTTTGCGACACTGCACTTATTCTTTCCAGAGCTTCTTAAATATATTAGGTTATACATCTATGTACGCCCAACCACCGTATAAATTAAATTATGTCCAATATTTTTTTCTAAAGATTATATTAAAAAATAAATTATTATTCACCTATTAAATAATTTTATTTTTATTTTTTTTAAATACATATAGTGAGTTTGTACTTAGACCGACTAATTTTAGCATACATTGATGTATACCCTAAACCACAGAATTGATATTTTTATGTAACCTATCCCCTTCCTAAAATCAAAAACGACCCGTTCATCTTGCATCGGGTCGTTTTTTAAATCAGTTATATTTTATAGATACTTCTTTGGATTCACGGAAGCGCCAGTTGGAATCATCAATCCATTGACATATGATGACTCAACTGTTTTGAAAGTTTCAGCCGCAAAAACTGAAAAATGAAGATGTGGTCCGGTTGAATTCCCAGTATTCCCACTTGTGCCAATTTTTTGTCCTTCCTTGACACTAGCACCTTTTGTAACCGCCTTGGCACTCAGATGACCGTAGAGAGTCACAAGCCCATCACCATGATTAATAGCCAGCCATTTACCATAAGCATATTTGCCATTATCGCCTGAGCCGACCACCTTGCCACTCTTAGCCGCAAAGACATTGTTATATTTGATTCCAAAATCTACGCCATTATGAAAATTATTTTTGTATATGCCGGATGTTTTAGCGAAACTTGTTTTGCCATAACCTTGAGTAAGGATATGCGGATTAACCGGCCAAGTAAAGTAACCGTTTTTGTCTGGCGGCAAGTTAGCCATATTAAGCGAGCTTGAAAGACTCTGTTCCAAGTTGTTAATTTCATCCTCAATATTCGACAGGAGCTCCTTATATTTAGCAGCTTCCGCTTGTGTTTGTCCTAGCAAAGCTTGTCTTTGATTTTCGTTTTTTTGCAGAATCAAATTTTTATTTTCTAAATCCTCTTTTGCTTGCTCGCTCTCTTGTTTTTTTTGCGCGATTTCTGTTTGCTCATTTTGCAGTTCAGATTTAGCCTCTTGAATAGTTCTTAAAACATCACCAACTCGACTTCCAGCTTGTTCAATATGATCTGTTTGATTAAAAATTTCAGAAAAATCTTGATTAATTAAAACAACATCTAGGATGCCACCTTGACTATAATCATAGTATATCCGCATAAGTCCAGCTAGGATTATTTGTTGGCTGGCAATTAATTTTTCCTTGTCTTTTATTTTTTGATCCAGATTATTCACTTGTCGATCAAGATCCTCCACTTTGTTTTGAGTCTTGCCCAATTCAACTTGATTGGTTTGTTGTTGTGTATCAATCACTGCAAGTTGATTTTTAACTGTAATCGCCTTTTTATTTGTGAGATCCAATAAGCTTTGAGTGAGTTGCACTTTTTTTTCTAGCGTTTCACATTTATCCTTATCAATTGAAAGACTGCAATTAGCACCTTTCGCTATATAAGCAGATTTACCAAAATTAAAAAACAGCAATCCAAAAATTGCCGCCACTAAAAACATCCTTAATCCTAAGTTTCTATTTTTATCTTTTGTTTTTGCCATAAATTCCTCTTAAGCTTGTCCATTATAGCATAAAAGAAGGAAGATTTCAAATAAAATAGATTATTATGCCTTAGATAAAGCCTGAGTTAGTCTTTTTAGGCTTTCAGTTTTACCCAAAACCCAAGACAGTTTCATTGGTGAGGGTGATTTTTGCGCTCCAGACAAAGCCACTCTCAAAGGCCAAAGTAAATCGCCTTTCCCGCCTCCCGGACGGGCAGGTTTGTCTCCGGCAGCGGCGAAAAGTTTTTCTTCGATATTTTTTGTATTCCAATCTTTTTCATCAATACTTTCCAAAACACTTCTGGATTTTTCCAATGACTCTTTTAATATCTCGTCGGTCATATCTTTCCAGCGCAGCATGCTTTTGTCATATTCAATATCCGTAAAAAAGAATTGGTTGTTCTCCCCCACCTCGGATAATTTATTTAATCGATCCTGTTCAACGGTCAAAACTTTTTTCACATAATTTTCTTTATCTATTGCGCTCCACGATTCATGATTCACGCTCCACGATTTGTAGAAATCTTTTTGCGCGAAAAATTCCAAAGATTTTTTATATAATTCGTCGATGGATAATTTCTTTATGTATCGCGCGTTTAACCAATCGAGTTTTTTCAAATCGAAAACCGCACCCGCCTTGTGTACGCGTTTGATGTCAAAAGCCTTTTCCAATTCTTCCATCGAAAAAATCTCCTGCGTGCTCCCCTCACCAAGATTCCAGCCCAAAAGCACCACAAAATTTATGATGGCTTCTTTAAGATAGCCATTTTTAATATAATCCTCGACCGCCACGTCACCTTGTCTTTTAGAGAGTTTGGTTTTGTCAGGATTCAGCAGGAGTGGTAAGTGCGCAAATTCGGGGACAGCCCAACCAAAATTTTGATATAATTGAATATATTTTGGTGTACTTGATACATATTCTTCTCCACGCAAGACATGTGAAATTTCCATTAAATGATCATCTACCACATTAGCAAAATTATATGTCGGATAACCATCAGATTTCATCAATATCTGATCATCTAATAATTCATTTTTGAATTCAATTTCACCTCGAACCAAATCATTATATTTTGTAACACCCTTGGCATTTATTTTTTGACGGATTACATATGGCTCGCCAGCCTCAATTTTTTGTTGAATTTCTTCTTTGGTCAATTTTAAACAAGTTCGGTCATACATCGGAGCTTGTTTGGCGGCTGTTTGTTTTTGTCGCATCTCATCCAATTTTTCCGTACTGCAAAAACAATAGTAGGCCGTTCCATTTTCAATAAGTTGCTGAATATATTTTTTATAAATATCCAGTCTTTCTGATTGTATGTATGATCCAAAATCGCCTTTTTGAATAATCTTACCATCTTCTAAATAAACCCCTTCGGAATAATTGAAGCCTGCCCAATCAATAATTTTCAGAAGTTTCTCAAGGGCATCCTGTACATATCTTTTTTGATCGGTGTCCTCTATGCGCAATAAAAATTCCCCACCATTTTTTTTGGCAAAAAAATAGGTATATAAAGCTGTGCGGAAATTTCCCACATGCATATATCCCGTTGGTGATGGGGCAAATCTAACTCGAACCTTATTCATTTTCATTTTTCTTATCCTTTTTAATAATCTTCCAATGTATTAATAATATTGGTAGAGCGATAATTATCATTGTAATCGCGTCAACTACGCTTGATTGTCTTTGCGCGCTATAACATTCTTCACCGGTGTTGTTCTTTTTCCACTCATCATAGTCGCGCAACAAATTGGCCAGTTGAACTTTTTGATCTTCAGTGGCAACTCCGGCGAAACTATTTTTGTCCAAAGCATACACTGGAGGCTGTTGATTGCATTGATTGTATCCACCCTTTTCCGCTTTAGGGAAAACATAATATTTTAGAGCGGTATTTATAATATTGCCCGTTCCAACTGCGACAAAAATCAGACTTACAAGCGCCGCAATGTATAAATAGATTGTGCGGATTAACTTTGTTTTGCTTGTCATAATTTTATTTATTAAAAATTATTTTTATTGGAAAAACTATAGTTG
Organism: uncultured Bdellovibrionales bacterium; assembly: GCA_964567695.1. Taxonomy (GTDB): domain Bacteria; phylum Patescibacteriota; class Minisyncoccia; order Moranbacterales; family UBA2206; genus UBA2282. The sequence goes on along the minus strand of CAZMNQ010000001.1, from coordinate 8,923 downwards.
CATTGAAAATCCTTTTGGCGCGGTAAGTTGGCTCTTGCAGAAACCGCCACAACCATTCCAAGCCTGCTTTTCTAATACATCCAGGTGCTCTTTTTATTTTGCCAGTCAGAAAATCAAAACTGCCACCCACTCCCATCGCTAGTTTTATTTTACTATCTTTCAGTGTTTTTAGCGAATCTATAAAAATTTCTTGGTCAGGGGCGCCGAAGGAGCAGAAGACGATATTGTAACTAGTAACTAGTAACTCGCCTGCCTGTCCGGTAGGCAGGTAACTAGAATTATTATTTATATTAGATCCGCCTATTGTCAGTCTTGGATATTTTTTTAAAATTGCAGCGCGGGTTTCTTCCCAGGTGCTTAAACTTTTATTGTTGGTAACTAAAAATATTGGGTGATTATTACTACTGGCCAGACTTAATATTTCTTCCATTAGATCCGCCCCTGCCATTCTGGCCTTCAGAAATTTTCCATAGCGTAAAAGTGCAAACCAAATGCCAGTTCCATCGGCAATGTTTAAATCGCAACTATTTAAGATGTTTTTAAATTTCTCATCCTTTTGCGCTTGCAAGATAAATTCCGGATTGACCGTGGCAATTTGATGAAATTTATTTTCTGATAAAAAATCCACCACTCTTTGAAGTATCTCTTTTTTGGGCATATTATCAACTTTTATATCTAAAATTTTCATTCTAATTCAGTCCACAACTTTCAATGACGGTATATTCCATATCATCCCCTTCAAAATCACTAGCCATCACATCAATGCTTTCTACCGTGACCAGCAAAGGAAAATCTTTGTTTATCACAGGCTTCTCCGGCAACTCGTTCCATTTGTTTTTCCGAATCTTCCCCAGTGTAATGTGTGGGCGAAATTCTTTTTTTGAACTGGAAAATATGCCCAGCTCTTTTTCAATTTTTTCCACCAAATCCCGGAGATTCTCGCTCACCTTTCCGGCCACCCAAATCATTCTCGGATCTTCCATGGTTGGACCAAATTTAATCGCCTCAAATTCTACATCAAAAATATCCGCCGTCTGGGCAATTTTGGCCACTTTTTGACACACATCTAGTGTGGAATCATCATCCACAAAGCCCAAAAAAAACAGCGTAATATGCAAATTCTTCTCCTTGCTCCACTTCACCGGCAAATCCTGCCAATTTTCCGTGGCTCTAACAAGGCGTTTTTTTGTCCGATCCGGCAAATTAATGCTAATAAATATCTTTCTCTTCATAGCTAAATTCTAGCCCATTGCTAGCCTAAAAGCAAGATTTATATTTAAGTATATGCGAATTGTTATGCGAAATTTTTAAGTCTAGCGTTGACATTAACTGTCCCCCTTAGTAATATACTTATGCGAAGAATGATACTACTTATTGCGGATGAACCTAGTCCGCATGCCCGGTGGCACTTCGGTGTCAAACGGCGGCCGTAACTATAACGGTCCTGAATATCACTTCGGCGTCGCTTGCTTTCGGGCTGGCGATGTTTTTTATATTACAAATTCCTTCTAATAGTCTAAAGGTAAGCTTTATATATAAAATAGACAACGGCCAGAACGCGATTTAGCCGTTCGAAAACATTCCCGTGCTTGTATTGGCGGACTATCTGCAAACTTGGTAGAATAGAGGTATGAAAAAGACAGGTAAAATCATTGCTGATATCGTGCCGATTGCGAGGATTCCCCTTTCTAGGAATCAATCTTTTTCCTATTTGTCTGACACTGAGCTGTCTCCGGGTACGCTTGTTTCCATTCCCCTTTTCAGAAGACAAACTGAAGGCATTGTGACAGGTCACAGACCGGATTTTGAGAGAATGGGAAACATTGAGTTGAAAAAAATTTCAACAGTAATTGAAGAAAAATTTTTGGACAAAAAACAAATTGAACTGGCAAAATTTATCTCGGATTATTATTTCTCCTCGCTCGGCATAGTGCTCAAATCTTTTATTCCCAAAAGAGTTAAGGCACGGATCAAAAGGTCCAACCTTAAAACCGCTATGGCAATCTCCAAGGTCGGACCTTTGAGTGGTTCTAAAAAAATTCAACTCACCAAAGAACAAGCTCAGGCCATCGAAAAAATAGCTGCACGATATGCGATACGCGATACGCGATATTTACTCTTCGGTCCCGCTGGCTCCGGAAAAACCGAAATCTATATCGAGTCCATAAAAAAACTAAAAAAAGATCAGCAGGCGCTCATCCTTCTGCCAGAATTGACTCTCACGCCACAAGCCATTGAAAGATATGGGGAACATTTTGGCCAAGATAATATCGCTGTGTTAACAAGCAATATTTCCAAAGGTGAATTTTATCGACAGTGGCAGAAAATAAAATCCGGCGAGACAAAAATAATCATCGGCACGCGCATGGCGGTTTTTGCACCTTTTAAAAAACTGGGTTTGATTGTAGTGGATGAAGAACAAGATATGTCCTACAAACAATGGGATATGAGTCCGCGTTATGATGCACGCACGGTGGCGGAAAAATTAGCCGAGATTCACAACGCTAAAATAATTTTTGGCTCAGCTACACCCAGCATTGAATCCTATCAAAAAACAATAACCAAAGAATTTTTCTTGGTTGAAATTCCCCATTTGAAAATTCCCGGCGCACCCAAGAAAGATTATGATGGACCGGAAGTTGCGATCGTGGATTTGAAAAAAGAGAAGTGGGAGAACCTGCCTGCCGGTAGGCTAGGAAACCATTCCCCAATCTCGCGAAAACTGCGTTCAGAAATTGCCTATGCTTTGAAAAATAAATTGCAAATAATTCTGTTTATCAATCGCCAAGGCATGAGTAATTTTTCAATATGCAGTGGATGCAAAACAGTTTTGAAATGTCCAAAATGCGACCGCGCGCTCATTTATGATAATAGTGGACTGTATAAATGTATCGGGTGCACCTACAAAACCTCAATTGTTCCGGAATGTTCCAAATGCCATGGCATCACTTTTCAAAATATCGGCCTCGGCACGCAAAAAATTGAAAAGGAAATTGCCGACATGTTTGCCAGCGCCAGAATTGCGCGGGTTGATTCGCAGACTATGAAAGACGCTAATGCTCAGGAAAAAACATATCACGCTTTTGCTTCTGGCGAAATTGATATCCTGATCGGGACACAGATGTTGACCAAGGGTTGGGATTTGCCAAATGTGGCGCTAATTGGTATAATTGACGCGGATAATATGCTGACTATTCCTGATTTTTCTGTTAATTCCAGGGCTTTTCAAAATATTGTGCAGGTGGCCGGCCGGTCAAATCGACCGCACTCCAAATGGCGCGGGTTTGTGATTATTCAAACATTCAATCCGAACCAAAAAATATTTCAATTTGCCGCCGAGCGGGATTTTGAGAAATTTTTTACCAGAGAAATCAAGGAAAGAAAAGATTTATTTTTGCCTCCGTTTGGAAAATTGATAAAACTTATTTTTCAAGATTATGATGCAAAAAAAGTTTCGCTGGAAGCCGAGCGCCTATATAAGGCCTTGGAAGAACTGTCGGACAAAGATGTGGCTATCGCGGAACCGCAGAATTCATTTATTGCCAATGTCCGCGGTCGGCATCGAAAACAAATCATCCTTAAATTAAAAAATAAATTAATTTCTCCAGAAATTAAAAATATTCTATCTGCTTTGCCAGCCGGCTGGCTGATTGATGTAGATCCGATAAGTATAATTTAAAAAAATGGCTGAACTGAAAATAGTTGAATATCCCAATCCGATTCTGCTGAAAAAAGCGATGCCTGTTTTGGATGCCAAAAAAGATTCCATTAAAAAACTTGTTTCGGATATGTTGGAAACTATGGAAAAAAACAACGGAGTTGGCTTGGCTGCCCCGCAAGTCGGCAAATCAATTCGCTTGTGCGTGATTAGAGTTGATGACGCGACATATGCGCTTATTAATCCAAGAATCACTTACAAATCCTATTTGAAAGAAATTGCGGATGAAGGTTGCCTTTCTTTTCCTGGAAAATTCATACCGATCAAGCGGCATAAAAAAGTTCGCGTGAAAGCGCAAGATTGTGATGGCGCAGAAATCATCATCAAGGCCGAAGGACTTCTTTCGCGCGCTTTGCAACATGAAATTGACCATCTGGATGGCAATCTCTTTATTGAAAAAGAAGTAAAAGTCGGAAAAAATAAGCCACAATAACCCTGCCTGCCTGTTTCAAGTACCAAATTTTGTTTATTTAAATTTGATAATTGAATATTGTTTGATATTTGTTTCTTGGTTATTAAAAAATTATGTCAGAAAACAAAAAAAAGCTGCAAGTTATTTTTATGGGAACACCCGAATTTTCAGCTGATATTCTAACTTCTCTGCTTGAGGCTGAATATAATATCGTGGGTGTTTTCACCCAAGCAGATAAAAAGGTTGGTCGAAAACAAACGATTGAAAAATCACCCGTAAGACTGGTGGCTGAAAAAAATAATTTGCCCGTTTTTACTCCCAAAAAACTGGATGAAGCCGCCTTGATAGAAATTCAAAATCTGAAAGCAGATTTGATTATTCTAGTGGCTTACGGAAAAATACTTCCCCAGACTGTTTTAAGCGCGCCTAGGCTGGGTGCTATTAATATTCATCCATCGCTTTTGCCCAAATTTCGCGGTCCATCCCCCATTCAAAATGCCCTATTGGCCGGCAATAAAATAACTGGCACAACCATTATGTTGATGGACGCCGGTGTCGATACGGGCGATATTTTGCGACAAAAAGAAATTGTAATTGCGCAGAATGAAACCTATCTTGAATTAGCGCAAAAACTGGACACTCTTTCCTCGCAACTCCTGCTGGAAACATTGCCTGATTTTTTAGCTGGGAAAATTGTTCCGCAAAAACAAGATGATGTGCAAACTTCCTATTGCCAAATAATTAAAAAAACAGACGGGCAAATTAATTGGCACGATTCAGCGGAAAATATTTATAATAAATATCGGGCTTTTTTCAATTGGCCGGGAATATTTACAATCTGGAATGGCAAGCGCTTAAAATTAAATAAAATAAATTTTATTTCTGACAATTCAAGCGTTTATGCGATTGGCGAAGTTTTCAGAATTGATGATATAATCTATGTGCAAGCGGAAGCTGGCTGGATTGAACTCATTGAAATACAACTGGAAGGCAAGCCTAGCACAAAAATATTTTCTTTTGTAAATGGCCATAAAAATTTTGTCGGCAGCAAATTGATTTAAAAAAATATTATGCAAAAAAACTCAAATAATAATATAATTGCCCTAGTTGTTGGATTTTTTTTGATTATGTTGATTGCAACTGTGACATTTTTTAGAGCTTCAACTTCAAAAAATAACTCAAACCAGCAAAACATTGATAATCAAAATATTGATATGAATAATTTGAAAAGCGCTACCAAGATTTCCGATGCTGATTTAGCAAAAAAAATTCAAAATAAAGACGCGCTAATATTGCTGGATATTCGAAGTGAGGCTGAATATGCGCAGGAGCATATTTTTAATTCACAAAACATACCTTTTTCCAATTTAAACGAAGATTTGTCTATGTTAGATAAATACGAATCATATGTCATAATCGACTCCGAAGCATCACCCGACACAATAGGGCTGGTTGTGCAACTTATGTCCAATGCGGGCTTTGATGATTTGTATTATTTGGATGGTGGATTTTATGCTTGGGGGAAAAATTATAATCAAACCATCTCCATTGGAGATCCAAATTCTTTTACGGATCAATCTAAGATCACCTACATTCAAACCGACGATCTGAAAAAATTAATGGAAACTGAAAAAAATCTAACTATAATTGATGTCCGAAAAAATGCCGGATTTATTGAGGGACACCTTGCTGGAGCTATAAATATTCCTTTAGACGATATTGAAAAAAAGAAAAAAGACATATCGATGGGTAAAAAAATAATTCTTTACGATAATTATGGAATGGAGGCATTTCAAGCTGGAGTCAGATTGTTCGATATGGGATTTTTTAATGCCCTCACGCTTGCGAATGGACTGGATAATTGGAAGAAGAAAAATTACGAAATTGTAAAATAGATGTCTTGTATCGCTGTTGGAGGTTGAGCCTCCATAAGGGAGGCTCAACCTCCTGAAGATGGTAATAATTTCCTTAATTTAGTCTTATCCCTTGTTATCCGCAGAACTTTTCGCAAGATAAGAATAGAGAAACAAGGCCTGGGAAGCTAAATATTTCAAAATTTCCTGATTATTATTATCTCGACTTTGAAATTCATCAAATGATTTTACGACTAAATACACTCTCGTATCATTAATGGTTTTATTCGAACAAAAAACAACAAAATCTTGAACGAATTTTATAGTCACATTATCATCCATTGCGAAAAAACTGTCGCTTCTATCAGGGTTGTTGCATTTTTCATCCAGACAGCAGTCTTTTATTATTTTATTAACCTTCGTATTGAAAAATATAATAGTCGCGCATTTGCCTTTCAGAAGGAAAGTCGCCGCCTCTATAATGGACATATATATTTCTCTTTCTCTTTTTTTGCTTAGGCCAGTGCGCTCTGACAAACCGATTCCAATTTGCATCAGTATATCCATCTTGCGATTTATTTCACCGATATAATTATAGGATTCAATCAAGTCCTTGGCTGTTTGTTGCAGTCTTTGCTGACCCTTCTCTCTTTCCCGTTGTTGAATTTTTAATTGCCACTCTTTAAATATAAAAGCCAAGAAACCAAACATACCCAGTAAAAAAATAGCTAATTCCTCAATTTGCTCCTGAGGCAAGCCAAGACTGTCTTCATTTTGAATAATATCCGGAATCATAACTGCTATTATGAAGATTATCAAATAGAGCCAATACATATTTTTATTCTTGATTAAAATTAACTCTGCGTTTATTAGAAAAAAAGAACAAATACAATATCTCTAATATGCCGGCGGTGTTAACCAGCAATAATATGATAAACCAAATGCTTTCGCCTCTTCTGGCGGACTTCCAAAGCGCAAAACCCTTCCATGGCACAGACCAGACAACCAGCGCGATTAGAACATACAGTAAATTATTTTCCATCTGTATTTTAAATTAACAGTTACATAAATATTAACATACTAATGCAATTTTTACACATTCCCCCGATTGGCATTTCCCTGATTGGCAGCAGGGACTTTTTCAGCTAATTTCAAAAATACTTTTCGGATATTTTGCAAGCTGTCCCAATCGTGAATGGAAACAACTTCAATGACCGGATTAATCTTGCTGAATTCTTGAATTTTTTTCGTAATTATTTTTTTATCCACCAAATCTGATTTAGTCAGAAGAATGATTTCTTTTTTCTCAAGAAGTTCCGGATCATAATCCCCCAATTCCTTGCGAATAATCGCATAGTCTTCGGCTGGATTTTCTGACTCCAAAGAAATACAATGCACCAATGCTTTGGTTCTTTTGATGTGTTTCAGAAATTTTATACCCAAGCCCTTGCCTTTTGATGCCCCTTCAATGAGTCCCGGGATATCCGCGATTATGATGCCATCCAGAGCTCCCAAATTGGGCTCCAGGGTTGTAAATTCATAATTGGCTACTTTCACATCCGCCTTGGTTAATTCATTGAGCAGGCTCGATTTCCCGATATTTGGCAAACCAACCAGGCCAATGTCAGCAATCAGCCGAAGTTCCAACAAAAAATCAAATTCTTCCCCAACAGATCCCTCCTCGCATTCTTCCGGCGTTGTGTTACTGGGCGAGCGAAAACAAAAATTTCCTCGGCCGCCAATGCCACCCCTAGCCACCAAAATTGGTTTGTCAATTTCAGTCACATCAATATCTTCGCCGGTTGTCAAATTATGCAAGACCGAACCAATTGGCACTGTCAAAACAATGTCGTCCCCGGTGTGTCCGTCAGAATTGTCAGATTTTCCATTTTTACCATTACCAGCATAATGTTTCGGCTTGTTTTTGTATTTATTTAGCGCGCTCAAATTTGAGACAGCTTGAAAATAGACATTTCCTCCCTTACCGCCGATTCCACCGGTCGGACCAAGACTCATCATTGTCTTATTAAAAGCTACGACGCCATCCCCTCCACGGCCGGCAATCACTTTTATTTTTATTTCATCAGTTAACATATTATATAATTTCTAAACTACTTAAAAATATTTTCAATTCTTCGTCCTTGATTTCTCTTTTTTGATTTTGTTTTAAGCTGCCCACCTTAACATTCATCACTCGCATGCGCTTCAAATCCGTCACTTCATAGCCCAAGGCGGTGCACATTCTACGAATTTGATGCCGCTTCCCTTCTGTTAAAACAATGCGAAAAACAAATTCATCTAATTTTTCAACAATAGCCGGATTGGTTCTAAAATCCTCCAGATCAATCCCCTCGCCCATATGCCGCACAAAAAAATTATTAATTTTTTTGTTTACATGCACCAAATATTCTTTTTCGTGCTCATATTTCGGATTGAATAGCTTGTCTGTAATTCTACCGTCATTGGTCATAATAATTAATCCTTGCGAATCTTTATCTAATCTGCCAATTGGAAAAAATTCCGCTGAAAAATTAGCCGCCTTTTCAATGCTGGTTTGTCCGGCCTCCGGTGAGTGCGTGACAACGCCAATTGGCTTGTAATAGGCAAAGTATTGGCAATCCTTAATCGCTGCCTTGTTTTTTGTGTCCACCACCACAGCGTCATTTTCATTCACTTTGTCGCCTAAAACAGCCTTTCTGCCATTAATTTTCACAATTCCCCGCCTAATCAATTCATCTGCCTCGCGCCGTGAACAAAAATTCCTTTTTGCCAGGCATCGGTTGATTCTCATGGGATATTCTAAATTTTCCATATATAAATTCTTTATAGTTTTTGGATTATAATCATAACATACTATTTTTAATTAGGCAAGTATTGTTGGGGAAGAGGGATTCGGACCCCCGATGCAAGGACCAGAACCTTGTGCCTTACCGCTTGGCT